>CAVYHW010000088.1:0-28023 GCA_963768215.1 uncultured Gammaproteobacteria bacterium | reverse complement strand
AGCTATGAAATCATCTATGGTCATGCCTGGAAGGCCGAATCAGAAAATACGAATAATATGACGTACAGACAACATCAGGTTAAATTTGAGCGTGATATAGAATCGTTTAAAGTTTCTGCCGACAGTTTTGAATAAGTGTACTATATCCTCTGCACATGTTATCAGGCTTACTGCTTTCTCACTGTAGAGGTGCGATTTAGATGGCTTATTAACAACTACCCGGAGTCCAGTTTCGGTATGTTAAAATGCCTCAGTCTGCGCCTTCGCCAGGCAAACATTATAAACACGAAGTGTATAAACAATGACAAAACCTGTTGCCACCGTACTGATGCTTGCGTCATTATTAATGATCAATACTTTATATGCAGATGAAGCTCCGGAATTAAATCAGGATCCTCATTTCAATGCGCTCGGTTTTTTTGATATACATATCTGTAACTGGCCACAACGCCCTAACTATTTTAAGGTACTGTTTAATACAGAAAAATATCAATATATCGATTCAATGAGCGTCTATACACCTGATGATAAATTACTGGTGACACTGGACAAGACAAAATATAAATCACTTAAAAGAAAATACCGACCGGAAAAAAGGATATATATACTCGATATCGATGTCCCGGAGTTTGCCACAACGGGCTGGTATAAAATTGATGTAAAAACAAAAAACGGTGCGTCATTCCAGGCGAAGGATTACGTCATCATGTCCAGGCTGGAAAGAGTAACTGAAATGACGCCTTCAGGTAAAGATATCGAGGTCAGATTACCTGTCGTTCTGCAATGGAAAACCGTGCCTGGTGCTTACTATTACCAGGTATATGTCAGAGATGCATGGACCGATGAACTGGTATACTCATCGAAGACAGTCGAAAACAACGCAATAAGAATACCAGAAAACAATCTGGAAGCGGGCGGCTACTATTACTGGTCGGTAAACTCCAGGGATTTAAATGGACATATCTTGCTCGGTGATTTTCATATGGGATCCATGAGTGATAAAGCTTATTTTAATGTTGCTGATTAGTTTTCCCATTAACAGGCATTTTCCATCGGCACCCATATTAAAAGTGGCGCATCCATATTGAAATGTGATTATGGGATCTGAATACCGGCGGGACCTGCTGATGCTGATAACCCTTACACAATTACATACAACCCCTGCGGCTTATGAACGTAGAGTCCATAAGCCGCAGGGGTTATTAGCTATATGATTAAATCTTTGTTTATTAAATCAATGTTTCTAGGCTTCAAACGCTACACGCATTTTGTTCAGCGCGTTTTTCTCAATTTGACGAATACGTTCTGCGGATACCTGGTATACATCAGCCAGTTCATGCAGCGTGGCTTTGTCTTCATTTAACCAGCGGCGTTTGATGATGTCCTGGCTGCGCTCATCCAGTGTTTTTAGTGAGTCGGCCATCAGGCTTAGTTCCTGTGAGCGGGTATCATCATATTCCAGCAGGTGTGACGGATCAGCGCCCTGGTCTGTAAGATAAGCTGCCGGTGTAAACTGGTGTTCATCATCATCGTTTGTCGGCGGATCAAAGGTAACATCATTGCCGCTTAAACGGGATTCCATTTCAACTACGGCTTCCGGTTTTACGCCCAGCGTTTTGGCGACATCATTAACTTCCTGTTGGGTAAACCAGCCCAGTCTGTTTTTTGAGCCGCGTAATTTGAAGAACAGTTTACGCTGTGGTTTAGTTGTGGCCACTTTTACGATACGCCAGTTACGCAAAACAAACTCATGGATTTCAGATTTAATCCAGTGTACTGCATAGGATATCAGGCGTACCTCATGGCTTGCTGAAAAGCGTTTAACGGCTTTCATCAGACCAATGTTACCTTCCTGAATTAAATCGCTCAGTGGCAGACCATACCCCGTGTAACCACGCGCTATTTTCACCACGAAACGTAAATTAGACATAATCAGCTGTTGCGCTGCAGCAAGATCATTTTGTTGTTCCAGTCGCAGTGCAAGCTCGCGTTCCTCTTCGGCAGTTAAAACAGGAATGCTGTGGATTTGTCGAATGTAAGCATCCAGATTGCCTGCACTCAAAGGTGCATTCTGAATGGCTGGAATTAAAGCAGTTGTCATAGTTTCTTCTCTCATGGGCTTGATTTTAGCACTCCTGAAGTAAGAGTGCCAATTATGAGAAAAGTTCATTGAAATGCAAGTGAATTATTAGAAGCATTTTCACCACAGAGGCACAGAGTACACAGAGAAAAACTTTTGATTGATTGTATGTTGCGCCAACGGCGCAATTAACAAACAAAAACTCTGTGTCCTCTGTGCCTCTGTGGTGAAAAGTTTTTAAAAAGTAGTTAACTTATTGATAAATATCAAACATCCTTAACTTGGTTCTATTTCCTTGAGGTGCTGGCTAACAGCAATCCATGAGCCGGTTAAACCCAGAAAACAGCTAATAAGGATCAAAAACAGGGTATTTTCAAAGCCAAGGCCAGAGAGGCGAAAATCACTGTGATATAACAGCGCCAGTTTGTGGATGGGGCTTTCCATTAGCATCAGCGATATCATTGTAATGCTCCATGCCAGTATACCGCCGATGAGGCCATACCATAAGCCGGTGTATAAAAAAGGGCGACGAATAAAGGCATCGGAGGCGCCAATTAGTTTCGAAACTTCGATTTCCTCTCGGCGGTTCTGGATATCCAGCCGAATAGTATTGCCGATGATTAATAAAACAGCGATAGCCAGCATCGTGCTGATGACCCAGATAGTTCTATTGGCAATTTCTAAAAACGTGTACAGGCGTTTGACCCATTGCACATCAAGTTGTGCCAGCTCAACTAACTTGTTTTTTCCCAGTTCATTGACCAGGCTGGTGGCGCTTTCCGGATGATCACCTATGGTTTTAGGGTGGACCACCAGTACGATAGGCAGCGGATTGTTATCGAGGTATTTTAAAGCGTCACCAAACCCTGAGATTTCCTTGAACTGTTTCAATCCCTGTTCTTTGTCGATAAATTCAATTTTTTTTATGTGTTTATGTTTTTGCAGGCGAGCCATTAATTTCAGTGCATCCTGTTTTGTGACATGAGTGTGCAGAAATAACGAGATTTGAGTTGAGCCATCCCAGCCGCTACTCAGCTTGCCGACATTGTCCAGCGCAATATATAAACCTACAGGTAGCGCCAGGGCGATAGCAATAACTGCGGCGGTCATAAATGTAGCAGCAGGCCGCGCATAGAGTCGACCTAAACTGACAAGGCTGACACGCAGGTGGTCACCAAAATATGAGCGCAGCCGACTTTTTTTATGCGGACTGTTACGCATATTAGTTGCCGTTATTCATAAGTTGTTGCCATTCACCGTAAAAGGCAGGCCATTATGCGCCACCCTGCCGTCCTGCAGGCTAATTACCGGCGAGCCTATCTGTTTAATTAACTCAAGGTCGTGACTGGCAATTAATACTGTGGTGCCAACCTGGTTAAAACGTACAAACAGTTGCATGATTTCCTGTGAAAGTTCTGGGTCAAGGTTCCCTGTTGGTTCGTCAGCAAGCAGCAACAAAGGTTTGTGGACAATCGCACGGGCAATACCGACACGTTGCTGTTCGCCGCCGGACAGGGTGATTGGATCTTTTTTTTCTTTGCTCAGTAAACTTACCTGGTTGAGCGCAGCACGCACCCGTTTATGTATTTCCTGGTGCCGATAACCCTGAATAATGAGTGGCATCGCGACATTATCAAATACTGTACGGTCATAGAGTAGGTGATGGTTTTGAAAAATAATGCCGATATTGCGCCTGATATAGGGGATTTTTCGATTACTGATATTATTCAGATTAACGCCATCAAGGAATATCTGGCCGCGAGTCGGGCGTTCAATCATCGCGATTAATTTTAGCAAGGTGCTTTTACCGGCGCCTGAATGGCCGGTAAGAAAGGCCATTTGTCCCCTGGGCAGGCGCAAGTTGATCTCGCTTAAAGCTTCATACCCCCCTGGATAACGTTTATAGACATTATCGAAATAAATCATGGTGTTGTTACTGCGTAACAAATGAAAAGTGAAAAATGAAAAATGAAAAATGAAGAGCGGTTTTTTTTCCGTTTTTAGTTTGTTGTTTTTTATTTTTCATTTTTCACTTTTCATTTTTCATTGCCGTTTCACTCCAAAAGTGCATCAACAAACTCACCAGCATTAAACGGCCTAAGATCATTAATGCCTTCACCAACCCCAATAAACCGAACCGGAAGTTTTAAGGTGTTGGCGATTGAAAATAATATACCGCCTTTAGCTGTGCCATCGAGCTTGGTAACGGCCATTCCCGTCAGTCCAATGCTGTTATGAAATTGTTGCGCCTGGTGCAGCGCATTTTGACCGAAACTGGCATCCATCACGATTAAGGTTTCATGTGGTGAGGTGGCATCCAGTTTGCCCATTACCCGTTTGATTTTTGCCAGCTCATCCATCAAATTGTCCTGCGTATGCAGGCGCCCCGCAGTATCGGCAATGACGATATCAATATTTTTTGAACTTGCTGATGCTACAGCGTCAAAGATAACGGATGCCGGGTCTGCGCCTGTCCCCTGAGAAATAACAGGTACATTGTTGCGTTGCCCCCAGGCCTGGAGTTGTTCAACCGCAGCAGCACGAAAAGTGTCGCCAGCGGCCAGCATGACTGATTTACCCTGTTGCTTAAAGTGGTTGGCAAGTTTACCGATACTGGTGGTTTTTCCGGCGCCATTGATGCCAACTACGAGGATCACAAATGGTTTTGCTGACTCTGTGTTTAAAGACTGCTCACAGGGTTGCAAAATGGATTTCATGATCTCGGCCAGCTTAAGGTGCAGCGAGTCTGCATCGTTAATGGCTTTGCGGGAAATGCCGCTTTGCAGTTCATTGATGATAGTTGTGGTAGCATCTATGCCGACATCGGCACTTAGCAGGCGTGTTTCCAGCTTGTCAAGCAGGCTATCGTCAATGTTTTTCTTGCCGAGAAAAAAGTCGGCCAGGCCATCGGAAAATGTGCGTTTTGTTTTTTCCAGAGAATGGCTTAAATCAGTTGTGGTATTTTCTGGCGCCGATGTAGTTTCTACAGAGGGGCCGGCTACCGAGGGGGTGGCCACTTCGGAGGTGTTTTTTTGTTTGCGTTTATTGAAGCCAAACATGATGATTCGTGCAGTAGAAATAATTGGGGTATCCTATCATTACTTGACTAGGGAATCTCTGATTATGTTAATTAGATTTAGGCGCAGGAAAAATTGTTCGTATCTTCACCGAAGTGAGCGGTAATAGTTATTCTATTGCCGCGATCTTCGGTGAATATACGGGCGATTTTAACAAGCGTAAAATAATTGGACTTGATTAGAGCTTCCCTTGATAGTTGAAAGAAAATATGTTTCGAGCAAAGCTCTTAATTAATTGTTACTCAGAAATAAATAAAGTTTAAGAGAAAATATTAATGAATATGAAGTCAATTGTAGGTCTGGTTGTGGTTGCGACCTTAATTCTGGGTTCTGTGCTTTTTAGCAGAAAGAATCCGGTAACAGAAACAGAGGCAGAATCTGGCGAAGAGGAAGTACAGTCATATAAGCTGTCAAATGGTATGAAGGTGCTGGTGATTGAGAACCATCGTGCGCCAGTGGTTGTGTCACAGGTATGGTACAAGGTTGGCGCCAGTTATGAGCATGACGGTATTAGCGGTGTATCGCACGTGCTGGAACATATGATGTTTAAAGGCACAGAAAAACATCCTGCAGGCGAGTTTTCTGAAATTATTGCAACCAATGGCGGCGAGGAAAACGCCTTCACCGGGCAGGATTATACTGCTTACTTTCAAAAGATTGCCAATGACAGGCTTGAATTATGTCTGCAACTGGAAGCTGACCGTATGCGCAACCTGGTTTTTGATAAAAAGGAATTTCTTAAGGAGCTAGAAGTGGTTAAAGAAGAGCGGCGTTTACGTACAGAAGATAGCCCCACCGCGCTGACCTATGAGCGGTTTAATGCGGTTGCTTACACCAATAGCCCCTATCGCAGACCGATTATAGGCTGGATGGAAGACCTTGATACACTAACGGTAGGTGATGCTCGTCAGTGGTATGAAACCTGGTATGCACCAAATAATGCAACCCTGGTGGTCGCTGGTGATATTTTAGCAGAAGATGTATTCCAGCTGGCCAAACAGTATTTTGGTCATCTGCCGAGCTCAACAATACCTGAGTTAAAGCCCAGACGCGAAGCCAGACAATATGGTACACAGCGGCTGACGGTTGAGGTCCCGGCAAAAATCCCCTATCTCGTTATGGGTTATAAGGCACCGATATTAAGGCCAGATGCCGTTAACGGTGAGGAAGAATGGGAATTGTATGCCCTGGAGGTGCTGGCGGGCGTGCTCGATGGCGGCAATAGTGCGCGCCTGAGCAGGAACCTGGTACGCGGCCAGGAAATTGCGACTAGTGCAGGCGCAAGTTATGGCATGTCAGCAAGACATGAGACTTTATTTACTTTATCTGCGGTTCCAAATGATGAGGTGGCGATAGAAGTACTGGAATTTGCGCTTCGCGAACAGGTTAATACGATTAAAAACCAGCCGCCTGATGAAGATGAACTGGATCGTGTTAAAGCGCAGGTAGTTGCCGCGCAGGTTTACCAGCAGGACTCAACATTTTATCAGGCAATGGAGGTCGGTATGCTTGATACGATCGGCTTGCCATGGCAAATAAAGGATGATTATGTGGATAAAATTCTTGCCGTGACAGCAGAGCAGGTGCAAGAGGTAGCCAATAAATATTTAACCGATGAGAGACTGACGGTGGCAGTACTCGACCCGCTACCCATTGAAAATGGTGCAGAGCAGGAGACTGCAAAGGCGGCGTCTTTAACAGGAGGTCGTCATGGTAATTAATATTCTGCAGCAAAAGAGAACAAAACATTTGTGGGTGATGACGAAAGCAATCACCGTATTATGTTTGATGGCATTCAATGTGGTTGTTTATGCAACGCCACAGATCCAGACATGGCAAACACAAAACGGCGCCAAAGTATTATTTGTTCCAGCGAAAGAAATCCCGATGCTGGATGTGCGTATTGTGTTTGATGCGGGCAGTGCGCGAGATGACGGTTTGAGCGGCCTTGCGGTATTGACCAACGGTTTATTGTCCGAGGGTGCTGCAGGTAAAACCTCGCAGCAAATTGCCGAAGCATTTGAATCTGTCGGTGCACAAATAGAATACGAGGCAGCGCGAGATATGGCGCTGGTGGGTGTGCGCAGCTTAACAGAGCCACGTTATTTAAGTCCTGCCATTGAACGCCTTACACAGGTGCTAACGCAGCCTGATTTTCCACAGGATGCTTTTCAGCGTGAACTTAACCGCATGCTGGTTGCAGTAAAAGCGGCGCAGCAGTCACCTTCCGCCGTCGCTGGGCATGCTTTTAATAAAGCTGTTTTTGGCGACCATCCTTATGCTTCTCCCACTGCGGGCGATAAAGAGAGCCTGGAAAAAATAACACTGGATGATGTTCGTCACTTTTATAAAAAGTATTATGTGGCCAGTAATGCAACGGTTGCGATTGTTGGTAATGTTGAGCGCTGGCAGGCGGAAGAAATTGTTAAAGCACTGGTATCGACTTTACCTGTGGGTGAACAGGCACCTGCTTTACCAGCAGTGAAGGAATTAACTGAAGCTAAAAAAATTGTGATTGATTTTCCTTCAACTCAAACCCATATTTTTGTTGGTCAGCCAGGCATAAAACGTGGCGACAATGATTATTTTAGTCTGTATGTGGCCAATCATCCTTTTGGCGGCAGTGGTTTTTCTTCCAGGTTAGTTGAAGTTATTCGTGAGGAGCGAGGCCTGGCTTACAGCGTTTACAGTTATTTTTCACCGCTTCGTGAGTCCGGAACCTTTACCATGGGCATGCAGACCAAAAATGGACAAACACCGCAGGCATTGTCTTTACTCAATGAGGAGTTAAAAACCTATGTTGAAAATGGCCCTGAGGAAGATGAGCTGGCTGAAAGCCTGAGTAATATTACAGGCAGTTTTCCATTGAAAATGGATGGCAACGGCAAGCTGCTCGGCTATATTGCCATGATTGGGTTTTATGACTTACCGATTGATTATCTTGATCACTTTATTGACAATGTAAAATCAGTTGACGTTAAGAAAATTAATGATGCTTTAACTCGTCGAATACATCCTGAAAGGATGGTAACGGTTGTTGTTGGAAAGCAGCAAGACTAAACAAAGTTGTCGGTCATTAGTTTGCAGCTTGCAGAATTTTTATAGTGTCGGGTAAAAATTCAAAACGTGGATCGTGCAGGATTATAGGTGGGAAATGGCGCGGTCGGAAGATCAAGTTTGATGATGCCGAAGGTTTGCGGCCGACAACCGATCGCATACGAGAGACGGTGTTTAACTGGTTGCAGGCTTATATTGGCCACAGCCACTGCCTGGATTGTTTTGCCGGTAGTGGCGTATTAGCTTTTGAAGCACTTTCGCGAGGTGCTGCTGAAGTCGTATTTATTGAGCAGAATGTGAAAACGGTCAAGGGCCTGAAAGATAATGTCAAACTGCTTGATGCGAGTAACACGGCTGTTTATCACCAGGAGACTTTGGCCTGGTTGCAGTCAGCATCAACAAATACAAAACTGAAACAGCATTTTGATCTTGTTTTTCTTGACCCGCCATTTCATTCAGATTTACTGACAAAGAGTTGTGCTTTGCTCGATAGCAGTGGATGTTTGGCTGAGGATGCCATAATCTATGTGGAACATGCAGTTAATGCAACTGTTGATTTTCCTCAACAATGGTTTTGCCTGAAACAAAAAAGCTCAGGCCAGGTGAGTTATAAATTATTTGAAAAGCGGGGTTGATATGTCAGTTGTAGCGGTTTATCCGGGAACTTTTGATCCGATTACCAATGGTCACACTGACCTGGTGCAGCGAGCTGCTGGTTTGTTTGAGCGGGTGATAGTGGCGATAGCGGCAAATCCGGGGAAAACACCGTTATTTGATCTTGCGCATCGTGTCGCCATGGCGGAACAGGTATTATCGCGGTTTGACAATGTTGAGGTCTGTGGCTTTTCTGATTTGCTGGTTAATTTTGTAAAATCAAAAAACGCGAAAGTGATATTGCGTGGTCTGCGCGCGGTGTCTGATTTCGAATATGAAATGCAGCTGGCTAGCATGAACAGACATCTGGAGAATTCGCTGGAAACCGTGTTTATGACGCCCAGTGAAGAAACCAGTTTTATTTCGGCATCGTTAGTTAAAGAAATTGCTCTTCATGGCGGTGATGTTTCACAGTTTGTCCATAACGATATTGTGGAAGCATTACTTTCTGTAAGAAATAAAATATAAAGTATGTTTAAAAGATAAGTATTTGATGTGAGTTAAAATTTATTATGGCGTTAATGATAACTGATGAATGTATAAATTGTGATGTTTGTGAACCTGAATGTCCAAACGAGGCAATTTCCCCGGGTGATGAAATTTATGAAATTGACCCGAATCTGTGTACAGAATGTGTAGGGCATTATGAAACATCGCAGTGTGTTGAAGTGTGCCCGGTTGATTGCATCCCCTATGACCCGGACCATGTAGAGACCAGGGAAGAGCTTATGGAAAAATACAACATCCTCACCGGGAATAAGTGATTCTTTGAATGTATGGGGACGGAGTCAATTTTATTTCTGACCTGGCTTATAAAATCAACACCATTTCAAAATTGACGCTGTCCCCGAAACGTATGCTCTGCCGTGACGCCAATGCCATGAATAAATTTCTTCGTAGTTTTTGTTGTTCCATTGCTGTTTTCTTTCTCTCCTTTCAGAGTTTTAGCTACGCCTCTGCTGATGCGCCTTTCGCACAACAAGCCATCGCCAGTGCTCATCCCCTGGCAACACAGGCCGGCCTTGATATATTAAATCAGGGTGGCAATGCATTTGATGCTGCTGTAGCTGTTACTGCGACACTTGCTGTTGTTGAGCCTTATTCTTCAGGTATTGGTGGCGGTGGGTTCTATTTATTGCATCAGGCAGCAGGTAATAATTATGTAATGATTGATGCACGGGAGAAAGCGCCTTACCTGGCCCATAAAGATTTGTTTCTGGATGATACGGGTAAGGTGAAAGCTGATGCATCGATTAACGGTGTTCTGTCAGCAGGCATTCCCGGCATCCCCGCAGCGCTGGTACATCTGGCGGAAAATTATGGAAAATTAAAATTATCCTTGTCGCTGGCGCCTGCTATATCCCATGCACGCCAGGGTTTCCCTGTGGATGAGTATTATCAAAGAATGGCGGGCTTCCGATTAAAGGCTTTACAGCAGAATAAAGCAGCCAGTGACATTTTTTTGCAGCAGGGTGACGTGCCTGAACTAAATTATAAAATTATACAAAAAGATCTGGCGCATACACTGGAGCGAATCGCAGAAGCTGGATACGCAGGTTTTTATGAGAATGAAGTCGCACGCGAAATGATTAAGGATGTGCGTGCTAATGGCGGTATCTGGACAATAAAAGACCTGGCAGATTATCAAATAAAGCAACGTTCACCAGTAGTGGCACAATATAAAGATATGAAGCTGGTTTCTGCTTCATTGCCGTCATCCGGTGGTCTGGTGTTATCGGAAATTCTGGGTATGCTTGCGCAGGTGGACATTGAAAAAATGAATGAAACACAGCGTATTCATTATATTGCCGAGGCAATGCGCCGGGCTTACCGAGACCGCGCCGAATATATGGGTGACCCTGATTTTGTCGACGTGCCGGTAGATTATCTGCTGTCAGACTCCCATATTAAATCACTTGCAGCAAGTATTGAGCCTCATAGTGCAACGCCCAGTTCTTCACTTAAAGCTGTTGTGCAGCCTACAGGCAACGGAGCCGATACCACACATTTTTCAATTATCGATAAACAGGGGAATAAAGTATCAGCAACACTGTCAATAAATTATCCTTTTGGTTCCTGTTATGTGGCCAAAGGAACAGGGGTGTTGCTTAATGATGAAATGGATGATTTTGTTTCTAAAGCGGGTGTGGCGAATGTTTATGGTCTGGTGGGTTCGCATGCCAATGCGATCGGGCCGGGTAAGCGAATGCTGTCCAGTATGACGCCGACTTTTGCTGAAACGCCTGATCGAATGGCTGTTATAGGTACGCCTGGCGGCAGTCGTATTATTACTATGGTGTTACTTGGCGTTCTTGATTTTTATGAAAATAAAAATGCAGATGAAATAGTCAATAAAGGACGTTTTCATCATCAGTATCTACCCGATGAGATTACTTATGAACCGGGTGTTTTTGATGAAAAGATGATTAATGCATTGCACAAGTTAGGCCATAAAACCAGGGAGCTGGATTCTGATTACGGCAATATGCAGCTAATTATTGTAGAGAAAAAAACAGGTGAAATAGATGCTGCATCTGATGGACGAGGGATTGGCAGTGCGAAGGTTTTACATTGATTGTTTCACCACAGAGGCACAGAGTACACAGAGAAAAACTTTTTATTTGTTAGTGCGCCGCAGGCGCACAACAAAAAAACCTCTGTGTACTCTGTGGTTATTCCGGACTCCTGTCCTCCACCCTTCGGGCCAGCCTGCAGCTGTTCAAATTTAATCCCGTCAAATTTGTCTGTGGTGAAAATAAATCCTAGATTTTATACAGGCTCAAAGCTGTCTCTTTTATGGTATGCAGTAAAAGATTAAGTATCTTTGGCTTTTTCGATTGTGCGAATTATATGAGTGTGTTCCTGTTCTGGCAAGCCGCAGTTATTGTAACGGTTAGCATGTTAAATATTTTTCAAGTGTTCTCTTAAGTGTTGCCAGGCTAACTGGTTTGGTTATCTGATCATTCATGCCGGCTTTTAAACATTTTGATTTTGTCTCCGGGAAGGCGTCGGCGGTTATAGCAATGATAGGTAAGCTATCATTGCCTTTTTGACGAATAGATTCTGCCAGTTCGTAGCCGTTAACTATGGGCATATTGCAGTCGGTAAGAAATAAATCATAGTTATTGTTCAAAAATTTATCCAGGGCTTCCTCGCCATTTTTAACCAGCTCCGCAGTATACCCTAATGCTTCAAGCTGGCTTAGAATGAGTTTTTGATTTGTTACGTTGTCTTCAGCAACTAGTATGTTATGTTTTACTGATGGCGTAGATGAATTTAATGATATATTTGACAGGCCTGGTTGATTTTCATGTTCTATAGTTGCTGTTAAATTAAGACTGCCGGGCAGCTCTATCCAGAAGTTACTGCCTTCATTGATTTTACTTGTAACACCTATTTCCCCGTTCATTATTTCAACCAGCTGTTTGCTGATCGATAAACCTATACCTGTACCCTCTATATCACTGGCTACATCTAGCCGATTAAACGGCTGAAAAATTTCCTGCAGCAGCTCTTCAGAAATGCCCTGACCATTGTCGATGATACTGATTCGTATAATAGCATTATCCTTTTGCAGTATTTTCAGTTCAACATGGCCGCCTTTTCTATTGTATTTAATGGCATTGCTTAAAAGGTTTAATATCACCTGCTTCAGGCGGGTGTAATCGGCTATGACATAAGCGCTGGTTTCGGTTTCTATGTATAGTGAAAGATTATTTTTCTTTGCCAGAGGTAAAACCATTGCACGGCATTCATTTAAAACGTTTTGCAGGTTGACCGGCTCCATGGAAAGTTGTACATGACCTTTTTCAATTCTGGCCAGATCAAGAATTTGACTTACCAGTTCAAGCAGAAGATTTCCTGCGTTACGGATTTCACTTATATATGACTGCTGTTTTTCACTCAGCGTTTTTTCATATGTTAATAGCTGGGTAAAACCGAGAATTGCATTGAGCGGAGTTCTTAATTCATGTGACATGCTTGAAAGGAACTCAGATTTTGCCTGATTGGCTTTTTCGGCTTCTTCCTTGGATTTTATAATGGCAAGTTCATTGTGTTTTTTGTCAGTAATGTCCAGTGCCATTGATGCGATACCGACGATATTATTTTTATTATCTGTTAACGGGGTAACAAACCATTCACAAAAAATAGGCGCGCCGAACCTGGTTTTGTTTTCTATAATGGCGCCTACTATGGCTTCGTGGTTAAGCAATCGCTGCCACAGCTTTTCTGCTTCGTCAGAGCTGTCGCGAGGCAAAATCAAACGCATGATATTTTCATCAAGTGCTTCATTTCTTGTATAACCAAAAATCTTTTCAGCGGCCTTGTTCCATTCTGTAATGTTCAGTTCTAAGTCAAATTCAATAATGGCAAGAGGCGTATTCTGTAAATGCAGCGCCTGTTTTTGATGCATTAATTGAATTGAATGTTCACGATTATCGGCTTCAATACGCAAGCGGATATTTTGTTGCGTATTGTTAAAGATACGTTTACCGGCTGATAGTGAGAAAAAGATAAATACAAAAAGCACAAACGAAGTCGCGTTTGACACATTTTGATTTTCGGTAACAAGCCTTAGTATGAGTAACAGGCTAGAAGGCAACAAAAAAAGCGCCAGTGTTTCCCAGCGATAGGACAGTGTTGATAATGAACCGGCAATAACACCAACCTGGCAGACAATAATAAATGACATATAGTCCACTTCATTTGAATAACCTAACCAGGGTAGAAGCCCCCAGCAACAACCGGCGATTCCGGTACCAATAAAAAAACGTGTGCGCCATCCGCTTTCCAGTTGTTGCTGTTTACTGCGTTTTGAAAAACGATAACTTTCAGTGCTTCTGACGAATAAAACGATCAGTATTGTAATTAACCAGATATCCAGGTTATCTTCAGAAGTGACATGGCCAGTTAAAACAAAATAGATTATAAACGCAATTACGACCGAGGCTGTGTATGAAAAAGGTGTGCCACCATATAACAGGCGAATTTCTTCAAGCTGGATTTGTTGATTAAGTTTTTTACTGTCCCGTGTATTATTTGTTTCCATTATCTAGCATCATCCTTAATATGTGGTATTGCTGTAATATATATGGTTAGTTCATTTAGTTACCTTACTGAAAATTTATAAAGTTGGCTATTAAAAGTTTCATTTCTTTGATTTATCCCGTTGGAATACATCTATGACTATCAAAATCATTTATCAGGATGAATACCTGATTGCGGTAAATAAGCCGCAGGCCTTATTGTCGGTGCCTGGTCTTGGGCCTGATAACAAGGATTGCATGATTTCAAGGTTAGTAGGAATAATTCCAGAGGCGAAAGTTGTGCATCGTCTTGACTGTTATACCTCTGGTATTATGTTGTTCGCCATAGGCATTGAAATGCAACGTGCTTTAAGCCGGATATTTCATGACAGGAAAATACAGAAGCAATATATTGCTGTGGTAAGACAATGGTTTGATGAAAACGAAGGTGTTATAAAGTTTCCTATGCGCTGTGATATAGAAAATCGACCACGACAAATTGTTGATTATGAGCATGGCAAATCGGCGCTTACCTACTGGCAGGTGTTGCAGCGCAAGGACAATGCTGTTCGCTTATTATTAAAACCTGAAACCGGTCGCACCCATCAGCTGCGAGTACACTGTGCTGCAATGGGTTTTCCTATAATAGGTGATGGTTTATATGGTAATGATAATGACAGTGAGCCAAGAATGTTGTTGCATGCAGACAACCTGTTATTTACCCATCCCGTTACCAATAAGGAAATGCATTTATTTGCTGACTGTGAGTTTTAATTGCTGGCATTTAATTATTTAAAATAAGCATTTCACCACAGAGGCACAGAGGACACAGAGAAAAGCTTTATTATTGTTAACTGCGCCGCAGGCGCAGTTAACACAAAAACCTCTGTGCTCTCTGTGCCTCTGTGGTGAAATGCTTTTTAGTTTTTGACGTCAGGCTTTATAGAGCACATATAGTTACTGCCAGCCAGATACCACGCCGTAATGGAATTTTGTATCTTTATAATAAAAAATTGCGCCATCGGTGGTGATTTCATGCAGCACCAGACCGTCTAAAAAATATTCGCCTTCTTCCATAAAGTTATTGTTTATAACAATACTGCGCTGTTGTGGATTTGTTGAGTAAACGTGCGCTGAAATAATAATTGCAGGTAACTGCTGTTTTATGGATTCCGGCAGCTCATCGAATTCGATTATATCTGTATTATCCTGCGATGCGTTTCTATCTGTTATGGCAGAGATCTGACCGGGTTGATTTTTAGTATTATTCTCTGTAACAGGCGGGGAAACTTTCTGATTATTTTTAGTGACATGTGTTGCGGTAGAAGTGTTGTTGATTTGTTCTTCTGCGGACCTTTCTTCAGTGATTGGTTTTGTATCAACAGGCTGCATAAATTGCTTTGCTGGTATAGTATTTTGTGTGTTATTTGCAGTAGGCAGCAGCTCGCTTCTACTCTCTGTGATTCTGGCTTCTATTGCGGCAATATTGTTTTCAGAAGGTTTATCTTTATCAAAAACAAAATAGAGTATTGCCACAAGATTTAATAATACAGCAGCAATAAGAACATAGGGCCAGTAAGTTTTGTTGTTTTTGTAACTCAGGCTTGACGAATGTACCGTTTGAACACCCGGGATGCTGCCATGTCCACGTTCCTGTTCAGATTTTTTAAGTGCATCAAGTATGTATGACATGGTTAATTTTGTTTCATTGCAGAAGCTAAGGATGAGGGTATAAGCGATGGCGCCTTAATACCTGATTGAGTATTTATGTGGATAATAGTAACCGGGCCGACAATGCCATCAGCAGTTAAGCCGTGCTGTGATTGAAAGGTCTTAACTTCTTTGATTAGCCTGTTATTGTATGTGTTAATAATATCAGCTGACTGCGTGCCGTTAATTTTTATTAATTGTGTATTTAACCAGTTAATTATTTTGCCGCTATTACCAGGTTTAATTGCTGATGAGTAGTGTTCTGGCTTTTGCCATAACAGGACAAATTTACCGTACCAGTATTTATCAAGATCGCTTAGCTTAACTGTATAAGCATTATTATTTGAGAAAATCGTTGCAATATTTTTGTCAATTGAAGTGATCGTGATGTAGCGTTTTGCACCCTGATTATTAGTCAGTGTTAGCACGGCAGGGCGGTTATGCCTTTTCAGGCTGTTAAGATTTCCATGTTTGTATAAGCAGCTTAAAGAATATTCATCTGCCTGTTTACAGGCAGTGGTTAAGCTCCTGGAGTTGAAATGAACTCCCCATGTTTTAAATAATTCCTCATAGGCCGGTGCTGGGTTACTGGAAGCATCATTTAATATTGCATTTATATCATCATATTCAGTATCAATAGTTACTATTGATACGTTGTTGATCTGCTGTATTGTTGCCGGCGGGTTTTCAATCGTGCTCACTGTTTCAGCAGTATCTGTGCTTGAAAGCTGAATAGGGTCTTCTGTTGCCAGGTTTGGTGTTTCTGATGTTTGCACAATTGATATTTTCTCTGCGGATGAATTCTGCAATGAAGGGTGTATGTTTTCCTCGGAAACTATCGATGGCTCTTCATTTTTTATATCAGAAGCAGTTATATTCTGAGGCTTGTTTGCAGTATTTTCTTTGTTATATATGAAATAGAACAAAACTATTATGCCGATAATTAACAGGCTGGAAAAGGCGGCAAGCGGGTATAATCGTCGTTTATTTTTTTGTTGCTGCTCAACATTTTTAAGTTCACCGAATACTTCTGTCGCTGCTTTTTTTATGATGGAGGGCGTAACTGCATACTGGTTTTCTACATAAGCCCCTAATAAAGCGCGGTCACTGATAACATTAATTAATCGAGGTACGCCATTACTTAGCTTATACAAAAGTTTTATGCAGTTTTCAGGGAATAGTTGAATATTTTGTCCTGCTACGGCGAGTCGGTGGCTAATATAGGCTTTAACTTCGTGCCTGGTTAAGGGTCGTAAGTGAAAGCGGGCAGTAATGCGCTGCGCTAACTGGCGCATTTCAGTTTTTGCAAGGATGTCCAGTAGTTCAGGTTGTCCGAGAATGATGATTTGCAGTAATTTACGTTGATTAGTTTCCAGGTTTGTTAATAGTCGCAGTTGCTCTAAAACTTTACTGTCGAGATTCTGTGCTTCATCAATGATTAAAACTGTTTTTTCATTTTTTTGATTACTTGTTATTAAGAAATCGTAAATTCTGTCCGTGTAAGTTTTTATACTATTATTGGCATCCGGATAGCTTATCTTCAGTTCATCGCAGATAGTTTCAAGTAATTCTATTTCATTGACTTTGGGGTTAAGCACTAAAGCAACATTGGCCTGTTCAGGTATTTGTTCAAGCAGGCATCGGCATATAGTGGTTTTGCCAGTGCCAACTTCGCCGGTGAGTAAAATGCAGCCGCCCTCACTATTTAGTCCATAAATAAGGTGGGCCAGTGCATCGCGATGTTGCGTGGTCATATATAAATAACGCGGGTCGGGTGCGATGGAGAAGGGCGCCTCCTTGAATCCAAAGTATTCGTTATACATATATCGGGTGATGTTTCGTCTGCATGTCAGGTTAGGCTACTATAACTCAAATTACCACATGGCCAAAGAGGGAAACAGGCGAAGTAAGCAGATGGAGTAGGTTAATTTTCGTTTTCTGACATAGTACTAGCTTGGCGGAGTACCGGGCTCAAAAACAAAAACGGTTTGATTAAGTGATTTGGCCTGATACATGGCTTTATCTGCATTCCGTATTAATACTTTCTCATCTTCGCCATGTATGGGGTAGATGCTGATACCAATTTTGCATTCAATATTAATGCTGTGGCCTTTTATCTGGAATGGTTTATTTAATGTTTCCACGATACGCTGTGCAACGGTATTTGCCTGTTCTCGGGTTTGTGCTGATGGCAGTAACAGGCCAAATTCATCGCCGCCAAGTCTGGCGATGGTAGCGCGATACTGTGTTTTGTTACCTGAAGGTAATAATTTGTGTCCGGGTGTATCAGTGCCTATCCACGATATTAAATCTGAGCCGCGTAATATTGAAGCCAGGCGTAGTTCTACTTCTAATAGAAGCTGGTCGCCAGTTGTCTGTCCATAATTGTCGTTAACTTTTTTAAAATGGGTCAAATCCAGAATCATTACAGAAAAACGTGTTTTATATTTCTGTCGTAATTGAATAATCTGTTCTAATAAGTTCTCAAATAATATACGCCCCTGTTTATTGTCAGTGTGTGAAAATAGATGAATTTTTTCTAATATGTCATGTATTTTCGCCAGGGGGGGTATGGTAGATTTTCGCAGTATCAGCAGAACTAAAAAAACCGTGAATGCTGTTGTTATAAGGGCCAGCGACATAATACGGTTACGGTATTCTGTGAACTCCTTGTTAAATTCTCTCATATCAGACTGAAGTAATATGGTCATGATGTGTTTATTGTCTTCACTTGTTATTGGTAAGTCGATGTTTAGATAATTCCTGTTATCTGTAACTGGCAGCCAGTCTTTAGACTGGTATATTAATTCCCCATTGAGTGAATTTATCTGAATCGGCATGGCCAGTGACTGCTCGATTTTTTGCAGGCTGTAAGCCAGGTCGGTAACGATCTGTATATAAGCTTCTGGATTTAAGCCACCAAGTGGTACGATTGCCGCGAACACAGGCTTATGTTTATATAAACACATGCTTGAAAGCGGTTTCAATTTCTCCGGGCCATGGCGCTTTAATGCTAATTGACTTAGTTGTGGACAGATTAATTCTTCATCCAGGTCTGTTTTTACTCCTTCTGTGGAAATATTGCGTAATACTAAATCAGTATCAAATATATAGAGTTTTAATAACTTGATGACACCAGCAGTGACAAAATACTGATAAAACTGATTATTGAGCTGCTCGGTTAAATCGTCTTTTCGTGCATATCGAAAATGACCTTCGAAATTACTTTCATGGTCAATGGCCAGGGCAAGATCTATAGAGGTGGTTTTTAGATTTTCGACCAGGTCATTTATTTCAGGATAAGCTATTTGTTGTATCGACCGGGTATAATGCTGATAAGTAAATTGTTTGTAGGAAGTGGATATATAATAAACCAGCAAAATGCCAAATATGCCTACAGCTATGATGGTCATGCTGATTTTATCGGCCAGTGAAAAGCGCCCCAGTGAAAAACGTAAATTCATACTTCTTACTTATAGATTAAATACTGCTTACTGATCCACTCTTCAAAACCACCCCTGAACCAGTATATGTTGGTATAACCACATTCTGCGGCTATTCGTACAGCATTATCACTACGCTGACATTTTGTTCCATTACAATAAAAAACAGTGGCTGTGTTTTTTCTGCTAATTACGCGAAAAAGGGAAGTACAATCAGTATCGGTATCAGGCAGGCTAATTGAGCCAGCGATATACCCCTGGCGTCTATCTGAGTGTATGCGAGAGTCAATGATGACAAGGTCATCGTGTTCCTGTGCAAGTTGTATCAGGGATTCAGCGTCAATTACTGTACTGCCTTTAATTGATTCTGGACTTAGATAATTTTCTGCAAACGATGCTCTAAATAACATCAGCAGTGTTAGCAAAAAAACGGCATTAACAGGTGCTTTTAGCGACAATTGATTCATTTTATTTTTATTAGTTTATAAGTCTTATTATATGTAAAAATAACGCCGAACTCTGTTTTAGGCAATAGATTGAGTCTTAAGTTTTTAAGATTAGCTAAAATATTATGAAAATGAGACAAAAAGTCAGATTTATTACGATTTTATAGTAAAGGCCTATGCCTGATAAAGATAGCAACACTGCTAAATCATGTTTTACACTTCTGATGGAACCTCTGGATTTAGGTTTTACTCATTTAAGAAATCGCACAGTCATGGGTTCAATGCACACGGGCCTTGAGGAAAGCTGGAATGGTTTTAATAAACTGGCAAAATTTTACCAGGAGCGTGCACAGGCCGGTGTTGCGTTAATTATTACAGGTGGCATATCACCTACATTCAGCGGCCGTTTATCAATAGTTTCATCACAGTTAAGTAGTTTTGTTCAATTAGCCAAACATCGTAAACTGGTGCGGGCGGTGCATGCCGGTGACGCTAAAATCTGTTTACAGATTTTACATGCAGGGCGTTATGCATTACACCCCTTTGCCGTGGCGCCCTCTGCCATAAAATCACCCATATCACCCTATACTCCCCGGGCCTTAAGTAACAAACAGATTATTAAATTGATTAAGGCCTATGCACATACCGCAAAGCTGGCAAAACAGGCGGGTTATGATGGTGTTGAGGTGATGGGCTCGGAAGGTTATTTAATTAATCAGTTCGTTTGCCAGAATACTAACCAGAGGCAGGATGAGTGGGGTGGGCCTTTAGAAAATAGAATTCGGTTTTCCCTGGAAATTATTAGAGCAATCCGAACAGCAGTAGGTGAAAACTTTATCATTATCTATCGGTTATCGATGCTGGATTTGCACAAAGATGGCAGCAGCTGGGCGGAAATAGTACAACACGCCAAAGAAATTGAAAAAGCAGGCGCAAGCATTATTAACACCGGCATTGGCTGGCATGAAGTTAGAATTCCAACCATTGCTTCAGTGGTTCCTGAGGCGGCATTTACCTGGGTCAGTAAAAAACTGAAACAGCATATTACTGTACCGTTAATTACCTCTAATCGCATTAACAGTCCGGAGATAGCTGAAAACTGTTTACAAAACGGCGATGCTGATCTTGTTTCAATGGCCAGACCATTTCTTGCCGATAGCCAGTTTGTAGAAAAAGCGATGAATAACCAGTCGCATCTTATTAATAAATGTATTGCCTGTAACCAGGCCTGTCTCGACCGCGTGTTCAGCGGCCAGCGCGCCAGCTGCCTGGTTAATCCGCGTGCGGCCTATGAAGATGAATATCCGCTAATTAAAACAAGGCATCCAAAAACCATTGTTGTTGTTGGTTTAGGCGTTGCCGGTTTGTCATGTGCCTACTACGCAGCACTGCTTGGTCATCATGTGCTTGCCTACGAAACAGGCAATCCTGGTGGGCAGTTTAATCTGGCAGCAGAAATTCCCGGTAAGCAGGTTTATGCTGATACCATACGTTATTTTGAAGCACAACTTTTGTTATTAAATGTCGAGGTGCATCGAAACCATAAAATCGGCATAAAGGAGCTGTCTGACATTGAGGCAGATGCCATTGTGTTTGCAACGGGTGTTACCCCCAGGAAACCGGATATTGCGGGTATCGATCACATTTCTGTAATGGATTATGAAACAGCGATAAAAAACAAAGCAGCAATAAAAGATAAAGTGGCCATCATTGGCGCCGGCGGTATTGGATTTGATATTGCTGAAATGTTAATTACACCCGATAAAAATGATAAGAGAGAATAACGGTTCAAATAACTGGTATGAAAAATGGGGTGTTGATACACAGTATAAAAACAGAGGAGGTTTACTGAAACAGGCAGTGCAGCACAAAACAGGCCGCACCGTTTATCTGTTACAGCGTAAAAATGAAAAACCGGGCAAAAACCTTGCCCGCACCACAGGCTGGATCAGGCGGCTGTCATTGAGGCAGGCGGGCGTAACAATGATATCAGCTGTCAGCTATGAAAAAATTGATGATGCCGGATTGCATATCGTTCATCAGGGTAAAAAACAGAGACTTGCGGTTGATCATATTATACTCTGTGCCGGGCAGGAAGCAGAAAACAGCCTTTATAAGCAACTGGAACAGTCAGGCCGGCCGGTGTTTATCATTGGTGGTGCTAAAAAAGCCGCTGAGTTAAATGCCGAAACCGCTATCAGGGATGGACTGGAGCTGGCTTATAGTTTGTAGGTTGGGTTAGGCGTTTTCTGCCGTAACCCAACGCAGCTAGACTTGCAACTTCGGCTTAAAAGCTATTCACCACAGAGGCACAGAGTACACAGAGAAAAACATTTAAGATCTATTGTTAGCCGCCTCCTGCGGCGCAGCTAAACAATAAAAACGCTTCCTCTGTGTACTCTGCGCCTCTGTGGTGAAATATTCTTTGTTATTAAGTCATATAAAAAAAAGCCGGGCATAAAAAAACGGGATCCGAAGATCCCGTTTTTCTAAATGCTAAATCTTAATCGATTTAGAATTTTTTGCGGAGGCCTGCAGTTAACATTGAGTTGTCAGAAGCAGCTACGTCAGATGACATAGCACCGTAACCAACATAGATATTAGTCATTTTAGACATCTTGTGGTTATAAGCTAACGCATAACCATCAGTGTCAGCACTTGATGCTCCAGAGGCAACTTTCACATCTGCCATACCATATGTCGCGATAAGCGCATTGTTTGCATTGATGTTCCATGTACCGGCAAGGAAGGTGTAATTAGCACCACCAACGCCAGCAGCATTGCCAGTACGTTTATCAGCGTCTTCATACTGTGCAGCTAAAGAGAATGCCTTGCCACTCCATTTACCGCCAATTTTAGTAGCCGCTTCAGTCTTACAGCTTGAGCCAGAAACACAGACTGCTGCTTCACCAATCTGGCCATCTATCCAGTCAAGGTAAACCAGGAATGCCTTGTTAGACCAGCGAACACCAGCCCCGGTAGTCTCATCACCAGAACCAGAGAATGTGGTATTGGCTACTAGCTCAAAACCGCCAAACTTAGGTGTAGTGTATTGTGCAGTGTGGGTTGAACGACCACGGTTGATGCCTTTGCCACCATGCAAAGCAGGTGATTGAGTCATTAAGAAACCACGACCTTCAAGCGGGGTGCGGTATAACGGGTCAACCTTGCCGCCCATCTGTTTGTAGTTAGAAGACATAGAACCGAAGGCAATCTTACCCATGCCGCCTTTCAGGCCAACAAACTGGTCACGACCACTCAAAGCGCCTACAGCACCAGCTGATGCATTGCCACCAACAAAACCGGTGTCCGGGGTTGTATCTGGTTTATCACCTATTGCAACTTGAAACTCAAGTTTGTAGAAAGCTTTTAAGCCATCACCCAGGTCTTCAGAACCTTTTACACCGATAGCTGATGTATTGCTAGAAACTTTTAAGTTGTTGTCAGCGCCGGCAACATCGTTATCTGCTGCGTTAAGTGACAAATGAACATTACCGTAAAGTGTAGGTGCTGCCATTGCTGCTGGTGCAGCCATTGTCGCCGCAACGGCGATTGCTAATATAGATTTTTTCATTATGCAAGACTCCTGCATTATTAAGTTATTATGATCATAGCTATGATTACAAATCAGATGTGATTACTACTTAACACTTTCCCCAATGAAAGCGGTTTGCCCCATCTATAGAAAGCGGCCTATAAAGCTGAAGTAAACACACCAAATCTTTATAAACGTACGCCACTTAAGTTCGGGCGCTTAATTCAAAAAGATTTAGGGGAGTATATGCAGATAATCTTAAATTGCAAGCAAAATATTAAACTATTTTTCAATAAATAACCTATCAATTACAAGCATATAAATCTTCTTTCTATGTCAGGTGCTTAAAACAAAGGTTTATTTGACTGTTTTTATTGTATATTATTCAAAGTCGTATAATAGTTATATCCGTAAGCGAAAATATTTCTGGTAAAAACCATTGTTGATACAAAAAAATATCATTTTAAGCAAAAAAAAGCCCCGAAAACGGGGCTTTTTTTGTAAATCTATCATCTTTAATGGTAATTCGCGCTTTGTAATATTCGATTCGGGATACCGGTTTAACGTTTCGAGAATTGAGTTGCACGGCGTGCTTTGCGCAGACCTACTTTTTTGCGTTCTACTTTACGTGCATCACGAGTTACAAAGCCTGCCTTGCGCAATGGTGTGCGTAAACTTTCATCATAAGCAATCAGGGCACGTGTTATACCATGGCGAACGGCACCAGCCTGGCCAGAAATGCCGCCACCTGACACGGTCACGTTTAAATCTATGCTATTTAACATATTAGCGACTTCAAGAGGCTGACGTATAATCATTTGCGCTGTTTTACGAGAGAAAAATGTGTCAGCATCTTTACCGTTAACGACGATGCCGCCAGCACCTGATGTTAAAAAAACGCGTGCACTTGAAGTTTTGCGTCGACCGGTTGCGTAATATTGTTCTGTCATGAGTAACTCTTAATGTGAATCTTGCTTATCTATTTAATATTTTGGTTAATATTCTGGCTAGTTAATTATCTGCCAGTTTAATTATCTATGTTAGTTAATTTCCAGAGGCTGAGGCTGTTGCGCCGCGTGTTGATGCTGTGGACCAGCATAAACCTTTAATTTGCGGTACATTTCTCGACCCAGCGGGTTCCTGGGTAACATGCCTTTAACAGCAATTTCAATGACACGTTCTGGTGAACGTTTAATCATATCGGTGAAATTAGTTTCTTTCAGACCACCCATATAACCTGAGTGCTGGTAATACATTTTATCTTTGGCTTTATTACCGCTAACACGTACTTTTTCAGCATTAATTACAACAATGTAATCACCTGTATCAACGTGTGGAGTGTAGATTGCTTTATGTTTGCCGCGTAAACGAGACGCAATTTCAGTCGCTAATCGTCCCAATGTTTTACCATCGGCATCAACCAGAAACCAGTTACGTTTTACGTCATCAGCTTTTGCGCTTATAGTTTTCATTGCTCAATCCGGCCAAATATTTTTGTATCTAAATAAAATGTATGTTTGGCGAGACTCAATACAGCCGACCCCCGACAAAGAGGCGGAATATTACAGGTATTTGCACCCGTCCGACAAGTCTTATTTGAAGTCTTTTGTCGTTTGTTTTTAGTCGTTGGTCGCAAAATCCAACCAACCGACCAATCGACCAACTGACAAACGACCAAACGACCTCTATAAATTACAGGCAAAAAAAAGCGCGGATTGGAGTCCGCGCTTAAAATTACCACCAAAGGGAGGATGGAGGAAATATGAAAAAACATTCAAAAGCATTGAATGTATTAGTATATTCTAATATGTCGATAAGATTGTCAAGTGGTTCATTGCTCTATTATGGGATATAAGGTAATTTCTTTTATTTATCAGTAGCCTATAAATCTCGTTCCTGAATAAGTAATCTTTGTACCACCTTGCCACCGACTAAATGCTGCTCTATTATTTCATCAATGTCTTCACGATCAACATAGCTATACCAGGTGTCTTCAGGATAGACCACCAGAACAGGCCCAAGTTCACAACGATCTAAACAACCGGCAGTATTTATTCGAATTTTGCCCTGGCCGGACAGTCCCAGTTCTTTTATTCTGGTTTTGGCATAGGCGCGAATCTCGGTTGCGTTACACTGCTCACAGCACTGTTCCCCCGATTCCCGTGAATTAGTGCAAAAAAATACGTGGTACTTGTAATAAGACACTCTTTGTTCTCCTTTGTACTGTGCACTTCATCTCCAGGATTGGAGTGGTATGCTGAGAATCAGCAACGATTCCAGTGCATTTTTCTTTGCTGTAGATATTGCACCGACTGGCTGAAACCAGCAATATACACTAATGCGTAATTACACTCCTTTTGATCAATTAATCATTAATGCAGACACCGCTTTGCGGACTCTGCTCGGTGAACCAAAAGTTACAGAACGTGAATATCCTGCAGGCAACGTTTCTGATGCCGAGTTTACAGAGCAGGAAAGAAAGCATATTGCCGGCCTGATGCGGGTAAATCATAGTGGTGAAGTGTCTGCACAGGCTTTATACCAGGGCCAGTCTTTAACCTCCAGCAACAGGGAAGTTAAAGAAAAATTACATCAGGCGGCGCTGGAAGAAAATGATCACCTGAACTGGACCCGAAATCGCATCAATGAACTGGGAAGTCACTCCAGTTTTCTAAATCCTCTCTGGTACGGTGGTTCTTTTGCTATTGGCGCCTTTGCAGGCGCCATGGGTGATAAGTGGAATTTAGGCTTTTTAGCCGAAACAGAACATCAGGTGGTCAGACATCTGGAGTCGCACCTCAATAAATTACCCGGTGGTGATTTAAGAAGCAGGGCCATTCTGGAGCAGATGAAAATTGATGAACTAAAACACGCTACTACCGCCATTGAGCATGGCGCTGCTGAACTCCCCCCGCCGGTCAAGAAATTAATGGCTGCTATGTCAAAAGTAATGACAACAACGACTTATTATATTTAATTCCCCATTATGTATGTCATTAGAAAGAACTTTTTTGCCGCAAAGGACGCGAAGATCGCAAAGAAAAGCTTTTTATGTTTTTAAACTTTCGCGCCTTTTGCGTCCTTTGCGGCAAAAAAATAAGACTATCACCGCCTGGGTCTTCAGAAATTTAGTGAGTAACAGAACCATATTAGAGTAAAACCAAGGTAGAGTATTGTTAAAATGGCGCTAGATATTGTTTTTATTGAAGATTTACGTATTGATACCATTATTGGTATTTATGACTGGGAAAGGGAAGTTAAACAGACCATTGCGCTGGATATTCAGATGGCCGCAGACAATGTTAAACCGGCATCTTCGGAAAAAATTGAGGATGCACTTAATTATAAGGCGGTTGCCAAGCGTTTGATTGCCTATACAGAAGAAAGTCAGTTTCAGCTGGTGGAAACCCTGGCAGAAAACCTGGTTGAAATTATCATGCGTGAGTTTGATGTTCCCTGGTGCCGCTTAAAGCTCAGTAAGTTAGGTGCCGTGACAGGTTCCAGGTCTGTCGGCGTTATTCTTGAGCGCGGCCACAAAGACAATATGGGCTGACAGGTGCTTTGAACGTGGCGACTATTTATATCAGTCTCGGCAGTAATATTAACCGTGAAGAGAATACCCGTGCCGGTATTAAGGCGTTGAAGCAGGCATTTGGGGAGCTTACCCTGTCCTCGGTTTATGAAAGTGAAGCGGTGGGTTTTGATGGAGATATTTTTTATAACATGGTGATTGCCTGTGAGGTCAGTACGCCAGTACACGAAACCAATCAAATACTACGTGATATTGAAGATGCCAATGGCCGTAATCGCAGTGCGCCTAAATTTTCCTCGCGAACACTGGACCTGGATCTGCTGCTCTATGACGAACTGGTACTCGATGAAAATGGCCTTAAATTACCGCGGGGTGAAATTCTAAAAAATGCCTTTGTTTTATGCCCGTTGGCTGAAATAGCGCCTGATCTTAAACACCCTGAAGCGGGTATTAGTTATAAAGAATTATGGGCTGATTTTGATAAAGACAAAGAAAAGCTGAAGCCGGTTGATTTTTCTTTTTAGTTTATCTGTTCCTGTTGTTCCGTTAACTTTTATTATCATTGCTGTCCCGTTAACTGTTAGAGGCATGGACTGGAACCCGTCGCCTGGGACCGTATGCCGCATGGACGCGGCATCCGAGCGTACATGGAGGTATTTACAGCGTGTCCCAGGCGACGGGTTCCAGTCCATGTCTCGGATAGTATAAACATAAATCTTCCAGACAGAACAATGGCTTGTAGACCTCTCGGAAAAGTTAACGGGACAGCAGTGATTATTTATTTATCTTATCAGCAAGAAGCTCAATCATCCGTTTGACTTTTTGTGGTACGAAGCGTCGCTCGGGATATACCGCATGTATGTCATAAGCAGTGGGTTTGTAGTCCGGCAAAATCATTTTTAAGCGTCCATTTTTAAGATATTTTCTCGCATACCATTCGCATAGAACAGATATGCCAAGCCCTTCTATCGTGGCGGCACATATTGTATCGGGACTGCTTGCCTTTAACCGTCCATTAACGCGAATGACTTCGTCCCCTTCCTGTGTGCTGTTGAAATACCAGAGGTCTGGCGTTTTTTGTAGTGAGTAAAGCAGGCAGTCATGGTTGATAAGATCTGCCGGTTTTTTCGGACGGCCATGTTTTACCAGGTAGTCCGGGCTGGCAACAACAACTCGAGGGCTGCTGCCAATCTTTCTGGCAATCAATGTGGAATCAGCCAGTGGACCAATACGGATTGCCAGGTCAATACCTTCTTTTACCAGGTCAATATAGTCATCGACGAATAACAGGTCGACGTTTATATCAGGGTATTTATTAAAGAACTCGTTCAGGTGAGGCAGGATGTAGACACGGCCAAATGCTGCACTGGTGGAAATGCGTAAGGTGCCTGTTGGTTTGATTTTACCTTTGCCGACACTGGCTTCGGCTTCATGAAAGTCATTAAGAATACGTATGCAGTGA
>CAVYHW010000087.1:0-4736 GCA_963768215.1 uncultured Gammaproteobacteria bacterium | reverse complement strand
CACCATGACTGACACCAGAAATACTACCGAAGACTTCTTCAACAGTGCTGGCATCAAAACGAAACAGGGTTTCCAGGCTGGACTCGATTTGCGCGCTATTGGCTTTACCGGTATTGGCAAGCTGTTTTACCAGCGACGCTGCCTGATAGAGTCCAGCCAGGGCAAGGGTTTGATCGTATTTGTTATGAAACACTAATGTTTGTCTCTAAAATTATTCACTATTCACTATTCACTATTCACTATTCACTATTCACTACTACATTGTACATTGCTTCAATTACACCGCCGCCAAGACAAACTTCATTTTGATAGAAAACGACTGACTGACCGGGGGTGATGGCGCGTTGCGCCTGTTCAAACGTCACTTTATATTTATCCTGATTAATTTTAGTTACGCTGCAGTTTTGGTCATTCTGGCGATATCGAATTTTTGCAGTAAGTTTTCTGGCCATGGTATCCGGGTCTGGTTCAGTATCTGCAATCCAGTTAATCTGGCTGCTTTCGAGCGTGTTATTAAACATAGCGGGATGATTATGACCCTGTGCAACCTTTAATATGTTGTTTAACAGGTCTTTTTCAACGACGTACCACGGTTCTTCATCACTTTCTTTTAGGCCGCCAATGCCCAGACCTTTTCTTTGCCCTAATGTGTAATACATTAAGCCATTATGTTTGCCGATGCAGGTGCCGTCAACACTGTGTATTTCACCGGGTTTTGCTGGCAGGTATTTTTCCAGAAAGGTGCTGAAGCGACGTTCGCCGATAAAACAAATGCCGGTACTGTCTTTCTTATCAAAAGTCATTAAGTTATTTTTTTTTGCCAGTTCACGTATCTGGGGCTTGGTAAAATCGCCCAGCGGAAACAGGGCGTGTGATAGCTGATGCTGGTTTAGTGCATGTAAAAAATAACTCTGGTCCTTGTTACTGTCTATGCCTCGTAACAGCTGTGTTTTGTTATTGCTTTGCCTGTTGCGAGCGTAATGACCGGTAGCGATCTTTTCTGCGCCGAGTGTTTGAGCATGTTCCAGGAATGCACGAAATTTAATCTCCCTGTTACACAAAATATCAGGATTGGGTGTGCGTCCGGCACTGTACTCATGCAGAAAGTGCTGAAATACCCGGTCCCAGTATTCAGTGGAGAAGTTAATGGTATGTAACTTGATACTGAGTGTATCACATACAGCGCTGGCATCTTTCAGGTCATCGGCAGCGGCGCAATAATCCTCATCATCATCTTCCTCCCAGTTCTTCATGAACAGTCCTTCTACATGGTAACCCTGTTCAAGAAGCAACAATGCTGCTACTGAGGAATCTACGCCACCGGACATGCCTACTATTATTTTCTGTTTGTTCATATGCCTGTAAAGAGAAAAGATTTTCTTGCCGTAAAGGACGTAAAGGACGTAAATAGCGCAAAGAAAAGCTTTTAGAGGTTTTTAAAAATTTGCGTTTTTTTACTACGCGCCTCCTGCGCTACGTCCTTCGGACCGTACTAGCGTACGTTCAAAATGCTCCCGACATTTTAGTGCGTTCTTCGCGGCCTAAAATATTTTCTATTGAATCTTAAGTGGTTCAATATTAAAATTACTGATGTCCAGAATAATAGTGCAGAAACAGCTTTAACCCGGATATTTCATAGGAACGCTGAAAATATAGCTTAACGTTATGACTCTAATAATAAATAAAAGTATACTAGCAAAACACACTATGTACCGGGGATTGTTATACAGTTTTTGCCATGAAAATTTTTTCTTTGGATCTCAGCGACCCCATGTTTGATTTATTTTGTGACCGATTCGCCTGTAACCATAGCTATAGCTATGCCCATAATGATATTCTGGGTCGAATCAGCCAAACTGACTCGCTGACCGATTTTATAAAATATACCCCATTGTCTGTATTCCTATGAAATATCCGGGTTAACAAAATCATTCACATTTTAGTAAATATTATTTTCTAAGGTGTGGTTTTAATGAACGTCGTTTTAATATTGAATAACGCCAGATGCCCTGAATGCTCAGGTAACCGATTAGACTGCTGCTAGCCGCCATTGTAAAACAGCCAACTAGAAAGGGTTTCCAGATGGCTGATAATTCATTGAATAGCCAGCTAAAACTGAGTTCAAAGCTAAAATCAGTGACCGGTTCACCCACAATCCAGATGCCGATAACATAGGCAAAGTAGAACATTGGCGTGATAGTAACCGGGTTGGTTAACCAGACCAGGGCAACCGAGATAGGCAGGTTTGTCCGTAGCAATATTGCAGCGCCTGCTGCCAGTACCATCTGGAAAGGTACTGGCATCCAGGCGAAAAATAAACCAACCGCAAAAGCGCCGGCAACCGAGCGGCGGCTTAAATGCCATAAATTGGGTTCATGTAACCAGTCACCAAATATCTGCAGGTGTTTGTTTTCTTTTATTGTTTGATGATGGGGAAGAAAACGTTTTAAAAATTTGCGTGGCATTATTATAGTGTAGCGAAACTTAAGCCGTTAAAAGTTGTTGCGCCGTATTATACCCTTTTACTTTTGGATTTTTACGACATCATTTGGATATAATGGTGTCTTTACACAGGATGTGGATACTTATAAATGGATAATAGAATCGGGGATTATAAAGCAGGGATGTTTGTCTATGCGCTGGCTTTTCTGTCTGGTGTTCTTTTTGTACAACAGCTTGGCAGTCTTCCCGGGCTTCCTTCGTTAATAACGTTATTGTTATCCGCCTGCCTGTTTTTTGTTTTATCCAGCTTTGTAATTAGAGCTAAAAACTTTGCTTTTGAAAAAGAATATACATTAATTGTTGTTTCTATCTTATTGTTTATAATAGGTTATAGTTATTCTGTTGTGTATGCTAAACAACAGCTGTCTTATCGGCTCGATGAAGCTTTTGTCGGTAACAATATACTTGTTACTGGTTTTGTATCAAGTATTCCAGTAACAGACAGGCAGGTACAGCGTTTTGAATTTACGATTGAAAGTTACCGTTTAATAACTTCGGACAGTAAAAACAATATTCAAAAACAGACACAGCTTCAGTTTCCTCAAAAGGTCAGATTAAGCTGGTATTACGGCGAGCAGGTTAATGCGGCAGAAGAATGGCAATTTGAAGTACGTTTGAAACCACCACACGGTTTTATGAATCCCGGTGGTTTCGATTATGAGGCCTGGTTATTTCAGCATGGCTTACACGCAACAGGCTATGTACGTAAATCTGCCTTAAACCACCGAGAACAAGACAGTTCCCAATTTGCATTTATGGGTATTGTAAACAATATTCGGCAATCACTCAGTCAACAGATTGATGATATCGCCCTTAAGCATCAAGACAAGAATCAGCTGGACAATAATCAGATCGACAGCGCTGGCCAGTATACAGATGAAATCGGCTCATTTGCTTTAGTTAAAGCACTGGCAATAGGTCATAAGTCATCAATTTCAAAAAAACAATGGCAGGTGTTGATCAGCACCGGTACCAGTCATTTGATGGCGATTTCGGGTTTACATATTGGTCTGGCTTCATTATTTGCTTATGTTGTTATCCGTCGAATGCTTCCCGCATTTATTACTAAACGAATTCCCGCACAGCATATAGCGATTGCAGGAGGCCTGATCGTGGCTTTGCTATACGCCCTGATTGCAGGTTTATCTGTTCCTACGCAGCGCGCCATTATTATGCTGTTTGTTTTATCGGTAATGATGTTAATACGTCATAATCATCGACCTGTTGATGCACTGGGGTTTGCTTTATGGCTTGTTTTACTGCTTGATCCACTGGCTGTTTTATCGGTGGGTTTCTGGTTTTCTTTTTCTGCGGTTGCGGTGATATTTATTAGCCTGAATTCTAATGATATGAAATCGAGTAAGCTGAAATCGGGCAGCGGGGTAACAGGCAGGGTAATCTCTACATTAAAACAGTGGCTGCGGTTACAGCTTATTATTAGCGTGTTTCTGCTTCCCCTGTCTTTATTTATGTTTCAGCAGGTTTCACTGGTGTCACCGGCGGCGAATTTCCTGTTAATCCCGTACGTCAGCTTTCTTGTCGTTCCTGTTGTGTTACTTGCCCTGGTCTGTAATGTATTTTTTCCTGGTATTGCAGAAATGCTGTTCATACTGTCTGCGTTCCTGCTAGACCTGATATGGCCGGTGCTGTCATATCTTTCTGCGTCGCCCTATGCGTTATGGGTACAGGGTGATGTTGATATTTTTAAATTATTGATGGCTACATGTGCAATTTTACTGGTGTTTTATTCAAAAAGTCTGTGCAGTTTAATTGCTAAAAAAGTTTTAAATAAACAGTGTAATAACAGAGTTTATATGGCATTTAGTTTGATTGTGGTTTTGATGTTTTTACCCGTTTTTATGGTTCCGAAAACGTCATTGAAATCTGGTGAATACCAGCTCACGGTGCTTGATGTGGGGCAGGGATCTGCGGCAGTGCTTCAAACTCAAAACCGAGTCATGGTATTTGATGCTGGTGCAAAATTTAGTGACAGCCTGGATGCAGGAAGCAGTGTTGTTATCCCTTATTTACGTTCACAGGGTGTTCGATTACTGGATTACCTGGTTATTAGCCATGGTGACGCAGATCATATTGGTGGCGCACGTGCGATTATTGATGAATATCCTGCTGTCAATGTTATAGGACAGGACATAGCAAAGCTTCAGGCAAAAAACAAAGTTGGCTGTTTTGAAGGATTTCAATGGCAGTGGGATGATATTGATTTTGAATTTTTG
>CAVYHW010000086.1:0-8547 GCA_963768215.1 uncultured Gammaproteobacteria bacterium | reverse complement strand
AAAAGCCAGCAATCATCTGCAGCTAAAGAAGATTATATTATGGACGTGAATCAGGACACAACAGATAAAGTATTCACTGAAAATAAAATTAATTTACTAATCCACGGTCACACGCACCGCCCTGCCATCCATCACAAAACAATCAACAATCATGAAACCACAAGAATTGTGCTGGGCGACTGGTATAAAACAGGTAGCTATCTGCGAGTTAATGATTCTTCAGATTTTAAATTGCAGACATATCAATAAATTTAAAGAAATATTCACCACAGAGGCACAGAGGACACAGAGAAAAGCTTTTTATTGTTAATAACGCCGTAGGCGCAGTTAACAAAGTAAAACTCTGTGTCCTCTGTGCCTCTGTGGTGAAATGATTTTTAGTTTTTGACTGTCTTGTTACATGATGAATTTTTAAACTAGTAAAACTACTCAATAGGCGTTTTTGAATTTTTATCAATTGAAAACCGGCGGTATTTTACAGGAACGGTAAATTTATCTTTATTTACAGTAATTAATTTGTATGCAGATAAGATTTTAGCTCGCTCATTGCTGTGCCATTCCTGAATGGGCAAGCCTTTATCGTAATATCTGGCTTTATTATAAATCTGGTCAACAAAATAGCAGGCCGTTTGCATATCGGTTATTTTATTATCAGTCAGCTTCACCTGCTGACCGGAAACTACATTCTGATAGTTTTTTAGCAGTTTAGTCACCTCGGGTAACAAATTTTCAGTAAGCTGAATTTCCAGGCAGGTTTCTTCAGATTCTCCCTCACCTGTGAATACCCGGTAATTAAAAATATTTTTACCTGAAACCGGCGGTGCATCAGCAAGTTGTAAATACTCTACCTGGGATTTTACCGGTGAATCTTTTTCAGAAAAAACATGCTCCTTTATCACCAGCACTGACTTATCATGATGACTAACACTGTAAATAGTTTTTTCTTTATCATCGTAAACAATATAGCCATTATCTTCCTCAGCTTCATCAATCCTTATATAACGGTCCGATACTAGCATCGTGACTTCATATTCATCTACATCAGGTTCCCGTTCAATATATGTAAGTTGATACACTTCCTGCCTGTTATTGGGAATATCTTCTTTTATATTTTCTGTTTTGGTTTTTGCTGAAATGCCGGGCGAGATAACCATCAAAAATATAATTATTAGATTTAGAGATAAGTGTTTTATCATAGTAATTTTATATCGCCTCTAATCAAAGGACTGGGTGACAAAAAGGTCCGACCAGTGTTCAGGCTGCAGGTGCGACAAATTAGCATAAGTTACAGACTGGACAAGTTTTGTGCGAATGTGTCGCACCTACAACAATTAATAATTTCTTAGCTTGATGGCATTGCAGCCAGTCTTTTTCATCTCTATATAATAGTCATATTGTAATAAAAAACGTGCTGTATCAGAAAAATATCCAGGGAACCTCTGATTAAATCTGGGTCGAACAGATTGTCGGTTAAAATGTTCTGGTTCAAGGCGTGGAACGCACGTAATAGCAGGGCTATTGCGAAGTTCCACAACGCGGAAACAGGACATTTTAATCACAAGATGTCGATTCATGACTTAATCAGAGGTTCTCCAGTTAGAAATGACTTAATAAACGCTGCATTTCTTCGCGACTAAAACCTGCATCTAAACGCGCCTGTGTTTCGAATGGTCCAAATTTAGCACCTTGCATATGTTTTTCAATCAATTCAAAAAATGTTTTCTGTGACTCTAAATTTCTATCATCACATAATGTTTTATACCAGTATGAGCCAATTTTGACATGGCCAATTTCTTCATCAAATATTTTTTGCAATATAGATATCAATTGCGTATCACCACTTGACTGTAATTTCTCTATCATTGACGGTGTCACATCAAGCCCTCTGGCTTCCAGTACACGCGGTACCAGTGCCATCCTGACCATTACATCAAAATCTGTTTTTACCGCCATTTCCCACAGGCCATTGTGTGCAGCCAAGTCACCGTAAGCCATACCATGTTGTTCAAGGTAATCCGACAACAAGGTGAAATGCAATGCTTCCTCAGCGGCCACACGGCACCAGTCCGAGTAATATTGCTCAGGCATGTGCTGAAAACGATAGACTGCATCTAACGCCAGGTTGATAGCATTAAACTCAATATGTGCAATGGCATGGACAAGCGTCAAACGACCTTTCAGACTGGAAAAGTTACGTCTTGGTACTTCTCGCGGATCAACCAGCTCAGGTTTTGCTGGACGCCCCGGTACTGCTATCTGTTTTATCTCAGCTAAAGGCTGTAAATTTAACTCGCCTGCTGACCAGCTTTTTTGCAAAGCATGTGTCGCTTCTACCTTCTGTTTTGGGTCATCAAGTAACAGGCAATAAAGCGCCCTTTCAAATAAATTGTCAGTAACATTGTTCATTACTGCACAGTTTAGCACTCAACAACACTGGACTGAAATTAGTCCTCATTGCTTTAATTATTTTATCTCGCCGGGGCGCAAGGTTCGCAAAGAAAAACATCAAATATGTTGTAGCCTTTCTTTGCGAACCTTGCGCCCCGGCGAGAATATCAATACATCATTAAAATAATCACATAGCTACTATTTTTGAAAACAGGTATACCTGAAGTCATACACTAATGTGCATAGTTTTTTACTAACGGCCCTGAACAATAAAAAAGGCCTGAAAATCAGGCCTTAATCAATATACTTTTAAACTACTTCACAAACTTATTTTATCTTTGTTTTTTTCTACTGTTTTTTCACCGATACCATCAACATTCGCAAGCGAATCGATAGATTTAAATTTACCGTGACTGGTACGGTACTCCACAATCGCTTTAGCCTTACTCTCACCGATGCCGGTCATGGCTGAGGCAATCTGTTCAGCAGTGGCTGTATTAATGTTAATTTTTTCTGCAAAGGCAGATGATGAGAATAACAAGATAGCGGTTAAAAACAGTGAATGAAATAATTTCATGAGCATCCTCCCTGGATAGTTCACAATTGATAGGAGTGGCTAGACTACACCAGATTTTAGCTGTTAGAAATCAGTTAATATCACTTATGATTGTACGTAAAACCTTACAGGGATCTTTTGCCTGTGTTATGGGCCTGCCAATAACCAGGTAGGAAGCACCCTGTTTTATGGCTTTTTCTGGTGTTACTACGCGACATTGATCATCTTTCACAGCACCGGAAAACTGTGAGGCCGCCAGCCGGATTCCCGGTGTCACCAGGATAAATTTCTCATCCATTGCCTGCCTTAAAAGCGGCGCTTCCTGTGCTGAACAAACTACACCATCCAGTCCTGCATTCTGGCTCATCGTTGCCAGACGAGACACCATTTGCTCAGGTGTGGCTTTAATACCCAGTGCATCCAGTTCAGCCTGACCGCTACTGGTTAGCCAGGTGACCGCAATTAGCAGTGGTGTCTCGCTGCCCGGAAAATTTTCTGTCAGCGCCTGTTTGGCGGCCTGCATCATTTTTTCACCGCCAAGCGCATGCACATTTAACATCCATACACCAAGGTCAGCCGCAGCGAGACAGGCCTGTGCAACAGTATTAGGAATATCGTGGTATTTCAGGTCCAGAAACACATCAAAGTTTTTATCAACCAGCCGTTTTACCAGCGCAGGTCCGCAACGGGTAAACAGTTCTTTGCCAACCTTAAGACGGCACAACGATGGCTCTAACTGGTCAACCAGCTGCATGGTCTCGGCTTCAGATGGGTAATCTAACGCGACGATAACGGGTGATGTCTGCTTCATAGGATTTAGTTATTAGCTTTAATTTAATGCCTGGGCGTTAATTAGGTCAACACCTGAGTATATTTCTTAAAGTTGTTGGCGCCTGCATCGCGGAATAAATTCCGCTCCTACATAGAAAAGAACACTTGTAGGAGCGGAATTTATTCCGCGATAGCTACAACCACTTATTGTTCAATTTCAATAACACTGGGTTTTACGCTGCCCCAGGTATTGCAGCCCGGACATGACCAGTAATGTGTGTTGCTGCTAAAGCCGCATTTCTGACAACGGTAATCCAGGCTGTCTTTTTGCATTATTGAAATAGCGGCCGTTAAATCGTCAAACACTTTATCAGCATCAATATCTTTTTGTTTGTAAGAGATGAGTTTTTGTAGCCCGGCCAGGCTCGGCTGCTGTTTAACTTTATCTGACAGGTAATTTATCGCCGCCTGTTTTCCCTGTAACTTCTCCAGAACGGCAGCAATAACATTCTGTAAAAATAAATTGTTATGCCGGTGCTGAAGGCCGAGCAAATACTCATATAACTTTTCCTGCATTGATAAATTCGCGTAGCACTGTATCAATGAATCTATAATCAGTATCATTGATTCAGCATCCTGCTTTTCAATAGCCTGGTATATTTTAATCGCTTTTTTATCATCACCTGCAATTTTTGCCTGATCAGCCAGTAATATTGAAGCACGCACACAGGATGAGTCATAACGTAAGGCTTTATTCGCAAGGTTTTCTAACTGGCTTATATCGCCTTTAGCAGCAGAGAGGTCCGCCAGTTCACAATAATAATGTGCAATCATCGGGCCGATTACAGATGGATTTTCAGAAAACAGATCAACCGCAATATCAATTGCCTTAAACCAGTCTTTTTCCTGTTGATAAATAAGAATCAGATTATGGCGAGCTTCCTTTGATTTTTCATCCTGAATTAATACTTCCTTAAACAGTCCTTCAGCGCGATCAAACCAGCCTGCGCCTAAATAATCATATCCCAGCTCCAGTAAAATTTTACTGCGGTAACGCTCTGGTAATGTGGGCCTTGCAATCAATCCCTGGTGGATTTTAATCGCTTTGTCCATTTCGCCATTTTTTCTATATATTTTTCCCAGGGTAAAATGGGTATCGATAGTATCCCAGTTTGATTCAACCAGTTTTACAAAGACATCCAGGGCCTTGCCCTGTTCATCATTAAGCAGGTAATTCAGGCCTTTAAAGTATTCAGAAGATAATGTTGACTGTTGCTGCTTATGTGTTTTTTTTGTGCGAAACAGTAACCATAAAAAACCAATAGCAATTGGAATTATTGCTAAAGACCAGGCCGGCATTTGTGAGAAATCAAACACGTTGTTTCAGCTTCAGGGAGAATTAAAATAATCTGGACAATTTAGTACACTATCATATAGATAGAGTACCAACATACCATGTCCGTGTGCCATATCCGAGTGCATGAACAGTTGTTAACGTTGTAATAAATAATCGGCAGGAGTTTTTAAATCGTTTCAGACAGAGTCACCCGGCGTCTTTTTGCATTGAGGCATTAACACGCTCACGCAGTTCCTTACCCGGTTTAAAATGCGGCACGTATTTACCTGGCAGTGAAACTGAACCCCCAGTTTTTGGATTGCGGCCTGAACGCGGCGGACGGTAATGCAATGAAAAGCTGCCAAAACCACGTATCTCGATACGTTCGCCGGTAGACAATGAATTGCTCATTTGTTCCAGCAAACTTTTAACTGCCAGCTCTATGTCCTTGTAAGCAAGATGGCTTTGCTTACGTGCAATGCGTTCAATCAACTCTGATTTCATCATTGCACTTGTTTGCATTTCTTCAGCCATACTTAACACCTTCTTCTATTAAATCGACAATTAAATATATTTCTAATTTCTGTCTTCCTGACAAAGTCCTTCAACTTTGTTTTCTGCATCCTTGCAGAAAACAGTTCCGTTGAAGAAAACAGCAAACTTTTTTAGACCAATGGATTAATCATTGGCCTTCATTTGCTCTTTCATCAAATCACCTAAAGTAGGCGCAGCACCTGTGGCATCCTGGCTATCTGAAAAGTCTTTTAAGGCTTCAGATTCATCATCGTAGTCTTTCGCTTTAATTGATAATGCGATACCACGATTCTTACGATCAACACCCATCAGTTTAGCTTCGACTGTATCACCTACTTTAAGAATAGTACTTGCGTCTTCAACGCGGTCTCGTGACAGTTCTGAAGCACGTAAAGTACCTTCAACACCTTCAGCTAAATTAATAACGGCTGCTTTTGCATCTACAGATACTACTGTACCGGTAACAATAGAGCCTTTTTTGTTCTCGGCGATATAGGTTGAAACAGGATCCTGTTCCATCTGTTTGATACCCAGTGATATACGCTCACGTTCCGCATCAATAGATAATACAACGGCTTCGATAGTGTCGCCTTTCTTGTAATTGCGGACGGCATCTTCACCTGTGTCGTCCCAGGAAATATCTGACATGTGAATCAGGCCGTCGATTTCACCATTAAGGCCAACAAAAATACCGAAGTCAGTGATTGATTTAATAACACCGCTAACCTTGTCACCTTTATTGTGTGTAGAAAAGAACTCATCCCATGGATTTGGCTGACACTGTTTCATACCTAGAGAAATACGGCGACGTTCTTGATCAATATCAAGAATCATTACTTCTTTCTCTTCACCTAAAGTAACGATATTTGCAGGATTAACGTTTTTGTTAGTCCAGTCCATTTCAGAAACGTGTACCAGACCTTCAACACCATCTTCAATTTCAACAAAACAACCGTAGTCCGTGATGTTGCTGACTTTACCAAACAGGCGTGAACCTTCTGAATAACGACGGGTAATTTCTGACCATGGATCTTCACCTAACTGTTTCAGACCCAGAGATACACGTGTTTTTTCTTTATCGAACTTGAGAACCATGACCTCAATTTCCTGGCCAACTTCAACAATTTCTGAAGGATGACGTACGCGTTTCCATGCCATATCAGTAATATGCAACAGACCGTCAATACCACCGAGGTCAAGGAATGCGCCGTAATCGGTAAGGTTTTTAACCACACCTTTAATTGGCTTGCCTTCTTCAATAGTGCTAAGCAGTTCTTCGCGTTCTTCGCTGTATTCATTTTCAACAACAGCACGACGTGATACCACAACGTTGTTACGCTTCTGGTCTAGTTTAATAATTTTGAATTCAAGCTCTTTGTTTTCCAGGTATGCGGTGTCGCGTACCGGACGTACATCAACCAGTGAACCCGGCAGGAAGGCACGTATGTCACCTAATTCAACGGTGAAGCCACCCTTAACTTTACCTGTAATAATACCGGTAATAATTTCTTCTGCTTCGAATGATTTTTCCAGTGTAATCCAGGCTTTAGCACGTTTGGCTTTTTCACGTGAAAGTCGTGTTTCACCGTAGCCGTCTTCTACTGCTTCTAATACCACTTCAACTTCATCGCCAATAGCAACTTCTAATTCACCCTGCAAATTGGTGAACTGGCTAACAGGGATAACACCTTCAGATTTCAAACCCGCAGATACGATGACGTATCCATCAGAGATATCAGCAATAGTACCAAGAACAACGTTGCCGGCACTCATATCGGTTTGATTCAGGCTTTCTTCAAATAATTCTGCAAAACTTTCAGACATAATGATTAATAAAAATATATTGTATGTGTTTGTGTATCAGGACAGGCCGCAGGAGTATCTCTCTGACAGGCGCAATAAATAGACACGGGAACACAGTTAGTTAATAACACAGCCTATCTGGCGATAGACCACCATGGAGCAAACAGCCAAAAAAATCTAAATAAAATTAATATAGATCAACTTTTCTAACGTAAACAAACTTATTTTTATTACATATTTTTATTAAAGGCCAACTCGTTGATTCACCCAATACATGACTTCATTTGTCACCTGCTCAATATCAAGTGTTGTTGTATCTATGATGATTGCATCTGATGCCGGCTTCAGCGGTGCTGCCTGCCGGTTCATGTCGCGCTCATCACGTAATCGCAACTCTTCAACGAGGGCCGCAAGGTTAACACCTATTCCTTTGTCTTTCAACTGCTTATAACGTCTATGTGCTCTTTCTTCAGCACTGGCTGTGAGATAGATTTTTAGCACTGCATCTGGAAAAACAACGGTGCCCATATCGCGGCCATCTGCAATGAGCCCCGGCGGCTGTAAAAACGCCCGTTGACGCTCTAACAATGCTTTTCTAACCTCTGGAATCGCCGCCACCCGAGATGCTTTTGCGCCAATTTCTTCACTGCGAATAAGCCGGGTAATATTTTCTTCATTTAGAAAAACCGCTAATTCGTCATTTTCACAACGATAACAGATAGATAGATTATTAGCGATTTCAACAAGTTGATGAATATTTATAGAATCTACTTCATTATCCGGAAAATGCCTGGAAACTTGCAGTGCGGTAATACGGTACAGCGAGCCACTATCAAGAATATGCCAGCCGAGCTGTTTGGCGATAGCTAGACAGATAGTGCCTTTGCCAACCCCGCTGGGGCCATCCAGACATATAACAGGGGCTGTTTCTGATTCAGTCATTGGTTTTGATCAAGAAAAAAGATTGAACCACAGAGACACAGAGGGCGCAGAGAAAAGCTTTTAATTTTAAAAAAATCTCTGTGTCCTCTGTGACTCTGTGGTGAAAAATAGTTTTTTGTGCGTTAATCATTAATGACCTGAACAGGCAGGCCACAGGAAGCAGCTAATTCAGCAAAGCCCGGGAAAGAAGTGTTCACATTGTCACAGTCTTCAATAT
>CAVYHW010000085.1:0-28492 GCA_963768215.1 uncultured Gammaproteobacteria bacterium | reverse complement strand
GCGCCCTCTCCATGATCAGAAAGTCGACTCCCGAGGCGGCGAGCAGACGCACCCGGCTCGGCATCGTCGAGCATGCCGAACGCCTGCGCCGTCGCGCGGGTGAGAAACGAGTCCAGGCCCTCGGGTGACAGGTTGAACTCGTAGCGCAGACCCTGCCTCATCCCGGCGGCCGGATAGAGCCCGGCGTGCATCTGGCGCTGGCGCCAGCGCAGGCTGGCGTCCGGGAATGAGCCGATCGAGATGCTCGACGGTCCGAAGAGGCCGTCGTGGGCGCCGTGCGCCACCCGTGACCCTGCCGGGATGTGCCTCGCCAGTGGTGGATCGGTGCGGTAGCTCCGTGTCGTCGGTGACCAACAGCGGTCGCAGCAGGAAGAGCTGAGTCCCCAGGTGAACCGCCAGGAGCAGCGCTCCGGCCAGTCGCGGCCGCTGCCGCGCCGCTCGCAGCAGCAAGGCGAAGAGCGCCAGCAGAAGAGCGGTGCCGATCAGCAGCGTCATCCAGCGCACCAGGACCGAAACGACGAATACGCTGTCGAATCGCGCTGGCACCAGCCCCCGGATCACACCGGCGGCCGGTGCGGCGGCGATCCAGAGGGCCACGCCGGCGGCGAGATAGGCGCCGGCCAGACAGGGAATCAGCCGCCGCCGCCAGCCGCCGCGGTTCTCGAGCAGGCGGCCGAAGCCGATGCCGCACAGGAGCGCCGCACCGATGGCCACCAGCGGCCACAGCTTGGTCGGCAGACGCAGCAGATTGGCCGGCAGGGCGGCGGCGAGCCAGCGCACCGCCGGGTTGAAGGCGCCGAGGGCGAAGAAGATGCCGACCGCCACCAGACCCAGGACCAGCGGGCGGCGGACACGCGGGGCCGGCCGCTGGCGCGCGACCAGAGCCAGGGCGAGGGCGCCCGGATAGAGCGAGAAGTAGAACGGCAGGTTGCCCTGGAAGAGCTCCTGGCCCCCAGTACTGGAGGTCCGGCTGACCGAAGGGGAAGGGCACGAGCCAGCCGAGGATCGCCACCGGCGGCCAACTGGCGGCCATCGAGGCGGCGGTCCCGGCGACGTCGCGCGACTCCTGGACCGCGTGGACGGTCTGCTGCTCGGCGGCGGCGACGACTTCGACACCGAGCGCCTGGGCCGGGGCCCGACGCACCCGCGGCGCCGACGCGACTCCGCGCGGCAAGCAGGACTTCGACTTCGAGCTCGCGCGCCAGGCCCTCGAGCGCCGGCATGCCCGTGCTCGGCATCTGCTACGGGATGCAGCTCCTGGGCCTCGCGGGGGCGCGGAGACCTGCTGCAGCACCTGCCCGAGGACCGCCCGGCGGCCGCGAGCACTCGGGCGACGTCCTCCACGAGCGTTCGCGTCAGGGCCGGCATCGAAACTCCGCCGCGCTGCTGGATGTAGACGAGCCTGGAGGTCGTCTCCCGGCACCACCAGGCGCTGGCCGACGTCCCCGCGCCGTGGCGCGTCGCGGCGCCGCGACGAGGAGGGCCTCGTCGAGGCCATCGAGCGCACCGGACCACCCCTTCGCCGTCGGCGTCCAGTGGCACCCCGAGCTCTCCGACGAGGGCAGCGCCCACGACCGCCTCTTCCGCGGGCTCGTCGGCGCCGCCGGCATGGCCGCGGCCAGTCGCCTGACATCGCCGCGGACAGAGGCCCACGCCCGCGCGCGCCAGCAGTAGCACCGGAGGACCTGGAATGAAGAGAAACGAAAAGTCCCGCCTGAGCTCCAAGGAACTCGATGCGATGCAGCGCAGCGACAAGCGCAAGCTCGTGTTCATGTCGCTCCTGCTGGGCGTGCTCTGCATCGCCTTCATCGTCTCGAAACTGCAGGAGAAGAAGTACGAGGCCGGCGAGGATGCCGAGCTCGAGGCCGCGGCGCCGATGGCGCCGCAGGACACCGTCGAGCGCATCGTCATGCCGAACGTCGACCTGTCCCAACTCGACAAGCTCGTGAACGACTCGAGCGAGACGAAGCGCTCGCTCCTCGAGAGCGCTGGGCTCGACATGGCCGTCGACTACCGCGCCTCCTCACCCGCGATCACTTCCGCGCCCTGTTCAATGGCGGCGACGACCCGCGTGACGCGGAGGTCGAGCCGCGCCTGCTCGACGCGGCGGCGGTCGAGGCCCTGGCGGCGGCCCCCTCGTCCGCGCGCGGCCAGGCGTTCCGCGTCTACGGAACCATCGACGACCTGCGCGCGCAGGACCGCGGGCCCGACCGACCCCGAGGAGACCGTCGCCGTCGTGACGCTCGAAGACGGCGCCCGGGCACACGTGCTCGCCCTGCCAGCTGCCCGAGTTCGTCTCCGCGCGGCCGTTCTTCCGCATCGACGGCATCTTCCTGAAGAACTACCGCGCCGAGCTCGACGAGGGCTGGGTCGAGGGACATCGATTGTGATTTTTCTTTAATAACACGGTAGAAACAATTTTACTTGCACCCTGCGATTCACAGTATTGAATAATGGACTTTAATGTGTTGCCTTCATCAAGAATATCATCCATGATCAATACCGTTCGATTTTTCAGTGGTGTAGCCGGGTAGGCTTTCCATGCCAGATCACCGCCTGTTGTTTGATTTTCATACCGTGTGGCATGAATATAATCAATTTCCAGCATACATTCCAGCCGGGGAATCAACTGCCCGGAAAATACCAGGCCGCCCTGCATCACGCATAAGGCAACCGGGTTTTCTCCCTTTAATTGCTGATTAAGCCTGTCAGCGAGCAGATCAAGCGCGCTACAGATCTCTGCATTGCTATAGACCAGTTTGTAGCCGGGCGGTAATTTTAAATCGGGTAACATGTGTTAATTTAGCTTTCCACAGTTTGCTGTGTTAACGATGCAGGTTCGAAAAAACTGTATGGAACAGTTTTTTCGAACCTGCATATAAAAATCTCATCAAATTGTTGCGTGTTGTTTATTTAGTAAGTAAACGTGACTGTATTTTTTTCCATGGCCTCGCCTATAACGTAAGCCGCACCCACCTTTTCCTCAATTTCCTCCATCAGTTCCTGTCCTGCCATTTTTAATGAGGTATTACATGCTGTAAAACAAACCCCGGCACGATGCGCTTCCTGAATAACATCGTATAAGGTAGTGTGTGTCTCCAGGTTTATTTCTACATTTTTAGCATTGCCAGCGATAACGAGTTGAGTAGTTATCCCGGTAAAAACAACTTCTACTTCATAAGACAACGCGGCGGCGACTGTCGCCTGAAACAACGGTGCATAACAGGCTTCAGGTTTTGAAGGATCTGCGTTAGACATAACAATGAGTAATTTTTTTCTGGACTGCTTTTTCTTATTCATATTTTTTTCACATATAAAGATTTTAGATATTGTTTTTCTGAACGATAGTAAGGCATCTTGTATTTAAACGAACCAGATCTTTCACAAAAAACGTTCAAGATGACACTAAATTAAAAAAAGGGACTGTTTTTAACATTATTCACTATTCGTTATTCACTGTGCACTGCATTTCAGACATCCATTTCGATCTCAGGTGTATCATTTAATGCTGTAATCTCCGCAGATACCTGTTGCCAGTCTTTATTCTGCATTAACTGTGTCCAGCTTATCTGATGCTCACCATGCATACGAACCAGTCGCAGCTGGGATGTTGGGTTTATATAGCCTTTAATGTATTCAGCGGCTTCAATTGCTCCATGCAGATGGTTGCAGACCAAAGCCATATCACAACCGGCTTTTAACGCCGCCTCAGCTCTTTCTCCATAACCGCCAGCAACACATGCCGCTTCCATGCTCAGATCATCACTGAAAACGACACCCTGAAAACCAAGACGCTGGCGCAAAATATTTTCAATCCAGAATGAGGAATAACCGGCAGGTTTCTCATCTACCTTATCGTATATAACATGTGCCGGCATAATAGCGGCCAGCCTGTTTTCAATCATATACTGAAATGGAATAATGTCACTGTGTAATAACACATCCAGTTCTCTGTGATCAACCGGCATCGCCACATGTGAATCTTCAACCACACCGCCATGGCCAGGAAAATGTTTGCCTACGGCCTTCATTCCGACCCTGTTCATACCATGCATAAAGGCATAAGCCAGTGTGGCAACCGTTGTTGCCCTGCTATGAAATGCACGATCACCAATAACACCACTTAAACCATGAGCCAGGTCAAGTACCGGAGCAAAACTAAAGTCGATACCACAGGCGCGTAATTCAACTGCCATTAACCAGCCTGCTTTTTCGGCAAGTTGCCGGCTATGATCCAGGTTATCTGTAACTTTTGCATAAACAGCTGCAGCCGGTATGCGACTAAAACCTTCATGAAAACGCTGTACACGTCCGCCTTCATGATCAACTGCTATCAGTAACCTTGGCGTTCTTAATTTATGGATTTCTTCAGCCAGCGCTGTTATTTGCTCAACAGACTGAAAATTCCGGGTAAACAGAATGACACCGCCAACCTCTGGCTTCAGCAGTAAATTTTTTTCTGTTTCGCTAATGGATGTTCCTTCGAGATCAACCATTAATGGACCAAGTGTCATATAAATATACCTGATAACTCTACATACAAAAACAAAAAGCTATTCACCACAAGAGGCACAGAGGGCACAGAGTTTTATTGATATTACTGAGCCTACGGCGCAATTAACAAAAGAATTCTTTTCTCTGTGCCCTCTGTGCCTCTGTGGTGAAATAATTTCTTTTATCTGAATATTCTCACATTATATCTGACTAAATTGCAGGATTTGCTTAATATATCGTTCAAAACCAGTAAAAGCATGGTCACCGCCCTGCTCTATAATACAATGACTGTTTTTATACTTTAATTCTGCTTCACGGTAATCCAGGGTTTCATCACCGGTTTGTAACAAAACAAGATAACGTTCCGCTTGAGTAATATTCTCAATATCCATAGCCTTCAACTGCTGTATATGTGATTCATTAAAATCCCAGCATCCTTCATCGAAATAAAATTTATTTTCACCTAAGTGTGCCCTTAGTGTTTCGTAGGGTTTAACAGACGGGTTAACCAGGACTGCAGAACCCGAATATTTTTCAGCAAGGTATGCTGCATAATAACCGCCAAGCGAACTGCCGACATAGTTCAACTGATAATTCTCCAGTGTTTTTTCAACTAACTGTTCAAGAAACAATCTGGCTTGCCCAGGAACAACAGGGATTTGCGGACACAACAGCAAATCAAGCTTATGCCTTTTTTGCATGTACTGAATTATCAACTGGGCCTTGTGAGATTGCGGCGAGCTGTTAAAACCATGCAGATAGAGTAACTTTTGCGTTTTCATGATAATAAAAAAGCCCTGTAAAACGATGTTTTACAGGGCTTTTTACGTATAACCTTAACTATTGTTAGCTGGCAGCCATATCTTTAAGTGCTTTCAATGGCAGAACTTTCACTACCTTGCGAGCTGGTTTGGCAGCAACATCCATCAACTCACCTGGACGGAATGGATTAGGTACATTCTTTCTGGCTTTGGTTGCAGGTTTTTTATTCACCTTGATTTTCATTAAACCAGGTACTTTAAATTCTCCTACTCCACGAGTTTTAATATGACCGGCAATGACGTCACCAAGTGAGTCAAAAACTTTTCCAACATCAACACGCGATAAACCTGTTTCTTCAGCAATGTGTGCGTATAACTGTGTTTTTGTATAAGCGTCTCTTATTGCGGTAATTTTCTTTTCTGGTGCAGCCGCTTTTTTTACTGTTCTGCTTACAGCTTTCTTTTTAACTGGTGTCTTTTTTACTGGTGTCATTAGCTAGAGCCCTTCGATGATTGTTGTTTATTATTGAATCATTTTTACTTTGAATAAAAATATTCATTAGCTATTTTGTCGCATTTATTCTATTAACTGATATTTAATCAATAGATATTTAATTTGTGATTATCCAATATGAGCTAAAGTTTTTACATAAACATTCCACCTATAAAAACTGTGGTAGTGTTTTATAACGTTAAGCAAATAAAGTAAATAGTTTTTTACAAAAATATTCATTTTTCACTACAAATACAGTAATAAATGCATTTTTAATCAATTTAGACTATTTCTGCAAACCATTACAACACTATGCACGGCGATCCCTTCTTCCCTGCCGGTAAAACCCAGCTTTTCTGTTGTTGTTGATTTGATATTAATTTGGGTAATCGCAATATCTAATATTTCAGCCAGACGCTTACGCATTGCCTCAATATACGGAGACATTTTAGGCGCTTGTGCAACAATAGTTATATCAACATTTACAATAAAATAAAATTCCTGCTTTAATAATTGACTGGTTTGATCAAGTAAAATACAGCTGTCTATATTTTTATAGGTGTCATTTGTGTCAGGAAAATGCTGCCCAATATCTCCTGCCGCAATACTTCCAAGTAATGCGTCACACAATGAGTGTATTAATACATCACCGTCAGAGTGCGCGATAAACCCATGATGATAGGGTATTTTCACACCCCCTAAAATTATAAAGTCGCCTTCACCAAAACGGTGCACGTCATATCCATGCCCTATTCGGTATGCTGGCATTTTTGAAATTTTGTCATTACTCATGATCTCTACTCATAGATTTGCATGGATCAGGATTTGGCTGGATTTGTCAGCGCTTGAAGATACAGACTGGCCAGTACCAGATCATCTGGCCGGGTAATTTTAATATTGTCCTCTTGCCCATGGACCAGCTTCGGTGAAAATCCGGCCAGTTCCATCGCCGAAGACTCGTCTGTTATTACCAGACCATGGTTCAGTGCATTTTCTAAAGCGCTTTTCAAAGACAGGGCCGGAAAATATTGTGGTGTTAAAGCATGCCAGAGATTGTTACGTTCTACCGTCTGCTCTACTGTTGCCACTGTATTATCATCAGCATGTTGCCGTTTCATGGTATCCCGGACAGGCAATGCCAACAATCCACCATTATTATTCATGCCACTTCCGCCACCAGTTTATCAATATCCTGTTGACGTAAGCATGGACGCACCGCATCGTGGACCATGACCCAGTCAGATTGATTGAACTGATCGAAGCTGCATAATTCGTTTAAAGCATTCAATACAGAGTCCGCACGCTCTTTACCACCTTGTGTGCGTATCACAGGTTTTTCTGATGATATTTTTAAATCCGGGAAGTAAGCATCATCCAGCTGCAACGCAATAACCAGCCCGGTGATATTTTCATTTTTTAGTAAGGCGTTAATAGTATGTTCAAGGACAGGACGTCCATTTAACAGTAGATACTGCTTGGGTATAGATGATTGCATGCGCTTACCGATACCGGCGGCAGGCACAATTGCCCATATCGAATGATTCATAAACTTTTCCGCAAATACACAAAAATGTATAAAATATTTATCCACAGATGAACGCAGATAAACACAGATAAAGATATTTTTATTTTAAACATCTGTGTTTATCTGCGTTCATCTGTGGATTTTAAAAAATCTCATTCACCACAAGGTCATTCTTCGCTAGACTCAGGCACGTTTATTCACGTTTATTTGTGGATGGTTTATTCTTTTCAGGTTCAATCACCTGATAATACACCTCGCCTTCTTTAATCATACCCATTTCACTACGGGCGCGTTCTTCTATGGCATCAAGACCTTTTTTAAGGTCTTTTACCTCGGCATCCAGTGAAGCATTACGTTCCTGTAGTTTTTCTACTTCCGTTTTTACTTCTTCTATTTCTTCCTGCAGCTGTATAACTTCAGGTAAGCCACCATCCTGCAACCAGATTTTATATTGCAGCCAGATCAATAATATCAGTAATACGAAAGCAATGATTTTCACTAAAACTAGTACTCCAACAACTTTGTTTTGATGAGTTCAGTTGGTCTGTCAGCGTTCATGGCAAGGCACGCCTCGCAGCTAATGGCCATAGTCCTTTGCAAGAGGCGTAACGCCGCCATGAACGCTGACAGACCAACCCTTCGGGCGTTACTGTGGTGTTCCGCCACTGCGTTACAGCACTTGACAAGGACTATGGCCATTGCCTGCCAGTCGTAAGTCTGTGCCTTGTTGCGAAACACCACAGTAACGCTGAACTCATCAAAACAAAGTTGTTGGAGTACTAAATCCAATCAATGACAGGCCAGGGTCTGTTAACACTAATTAAATTATCACTGTCGGGGCCATTTTTTTGTCCAATAAGACGGAAAGAGTGCAGTGTAGTCGTTCTACTCAAACGATTGACAACGCAGTTGGACGGAAAAATGGCCCCGACCCTCCGGGTTGTGGTTGAAACAGAGTCACTCAGCGTTGCTCGTCGTTTATTTGGCGATAATTTATTTGGAAGGGCCAAACTGCACTCCTCTCGCCTTGATTGACTCTTTTTCAATCACAACAGTGACAATTAAATTAGTGTTAACAGGCCCTGGTCTAGCGCAGATGTTTAAATGCGGATTTACCGGCATAAACCGCGTTAGCACCCAGGGCTTCTTCAATTCTTAGCAGCTGATTATATTTAGCGATACGGTCCGAACGCGATAGTGAACCTGTTTTAATCTGGCCAGCATTGGTTGCTACACATAAATCAGCAATGGTACTGTCTTCAGTTTCACCGGAACGATGAGAAATAACCGCTGTATAGCCGGCATCATGCGCCATTTTGATAGCATTCAAAGTTTCAGTTAATGTGCCAATTTGATTGAACTTGATCAAAATAGAATTGGCAATATTTTTTTCAATACCTTCTTTCAGGATTGAAGTATTGGTCACAAAAAGATCATCACCCACCAGCTGCACTTTGCCACCCAGCTGCTTAGTCAGGTAAGACCAGCCTTCCCAGTCGCCTTCGTCGAGTCCATCTTCGATAGTGATGATTGGATATTGATCAACCCAGTTTGAAAGATAGTCGGTAAACTCATGTGAATTAAAGCTTTTACCTTCAGAACCCAGCGTATAGACACCATCCTTATAGAATTCTGAGCTGGCTGCATCAAGACCAAGATAAATATCTTCACCGGCTTTAAAACCAGCTTTGTTTATGGCTTCAAGAATCACCTCAATTGCTTCTTCATTTGAAGACAAATCAGGCGCAAAACCACCTTCATCACCTACCGCTGTATTCATGCCTTTAGCACTCAAAACAGAGCGTAAGGTATGGAATACTTCTGCGCCATAACGCAGCGCTTCTTTGAAGCTGGGTGCACCGACAGGTAGAATCATAAATTCCTGCAGGTCAACGCTGTTATCTGCATGCTCACCACCATTGATGATATTCATCATTGGTACAGGCATGGTGTAAGATCCCAGGCCGAGATTATGGCCCAGATGAACGTACAATGGTTCTTTGTTTTCATTAGCCGCTGCGTGTGATGCAGCAAGTGAAACAGCTAACAAAGCATTGGCGCCTAAACGCTCTTTAGTAGCAGTACCGTCAAGTGCTATCATTTTATTATCAAGTGCAGCCTGGTCCTGCCCATCCATTCCAAGCAATGCGTCACTGATTTCTGTATTTACATTGTTTACTGCTTTGGTAACACCTTTACCCAGGTAACGCGACTTATCTCCGTCACGCAATTCCAGCGCCTCACGTACACCCGTTGATGCGCCTGATGGCACGGCTGCACGACCGAATGCACCGCTTTCCAGCGTTACTTCTGCCTCTAATGTAGGGTTACCACGTGAATCAAGAATCTCACGTGCATGTATTTTTGTGATGTTGGACATTGTTTTTCCTTAATTAAAATTAAATTTATTAATATTTTTTCGCACCTAAAAACTTGTTATTTTTTACATTTCAAGCTCGTGCATTATGCCGTTTTTAACGGTAGCATCTATTTTCATTAATACACTGAGCAGCGATTCCATCTTCTGTAACGGCCATGCGTTCGGGCCGTCGCTTAAAGCATTTGCAGGGTCTGGATGTGTTTCCATGAAAAGGCCTGAAATACCTGCGGCTACAGCTGCGCGTGCTAACACGGGTATATGTTCACGCTGGCCGCCAGAGGACGTGCCCTGCCCGCCAGGCAATTGCACAGAATGCGTGCCATCATAAACTACCGGGCAGTTACTTTCGCGCATAATTGCCAGTGAACGCATATCAGAAACCAGGTTGTTATAACCAAATGAAACACCACGCTCACAGGCCATAATATTCTCATTTCCGGTAGAACGCGCTTTATCAATCACGTTTTTCATATCACCCGGCGCCAGAAACTGGCCTTTCTTAATATTCACCGGCTTACCTGTAGCAGCGACTTTTAAAATAAAATTTGTCTGTCGACATAAAAAGGCCGGCGTCTGCAAGACATCAACCACAGCTGCAACCTCGTCCATCGGTGTATCTTCATGTACATCGGTCAACACCGGCACACCAACTTCATCTTTTACTTTTTGCAGTATACGTAAACCCTCTTCCATTCCGGGCCCGCGAAAACTTGCCCCTGAGGAACGGTTAGCTTTATCAAACGAGGATTTATAAATAAACGGTATACCCAGCTTTGAGGCAATGTCCTTTAACTGTGCTGAAGTTTCCATCGCCATACGCTCACTTTCGATAACACAGGGGCCGGCAATTAAAAACAGTGGCTTATCAAGACCAACTTCAAAATCACATAGTTTCATTTAATGGTTTTCCACAATATATTTTGCAGCTGGGAGCAGTTAAGCAATAGCTTCAGCAACTTCTAGTTTTTCACGCTGATATGCCAATGCCGCTTTAATGTAATCAGTAAACAGGGGGTGGCCCTTTCTTGGTGTTGAAGTGAATTCAGGATGGAACTGGCAGGCCAGGAACCATGGATGTGATAATTCAGGGTGCCTCAGTTGTCCTTTACGCGGGAGTTCAACCATTTCTATTAAATTGCCGTCACTCGACTTACCACCAATCACCAGTCCTGCTTCAGTTAGTTTCTGTAAATAATGATTATTAAACTCATAACGATGACGATGGCGCTCGACAATAGATTCTGTTCCATAAGCTGAACGCGCCAGCGTGTTTTCCAGCAGCTGACAGGTTTGCCCGCCTAAACGCATGGTGCCGCCAAGGTCCGAATCTGCATCACGTTTTTCAATATGGCCATTTTCATCCTGCCACTCGGTAATCAAGGCGATAACTGGATGCGTTGTAGTTTCACTGAACTCACTGCTATGTGCATCAGTTAAGCCGGCAACGTGACGTGCAAATTCGATAACCGCCAGTTGCATACCCAGGCAAATGCCCAAAAACGGGATTTTATTTTCACGCGCATACTGAATGGCCAGAATTTTGCCCTCTATACCGCGATCACCAAAACCGCCCGGCACCAGGATCGCATCCAGTCTCTTCAGTGAAGACCTGTCGCCCGCTTCCAGTTCCACGGAATCAATATAACGGATCTTGACACGGGCATTGTTATGAATGCCGGCGTGGGTCAACGATTCATTAAGTGACTTATAAGATTCGGTAAGTTCAACATACTTACCGACCATGCCCACGGTAACTTCGTGTGCAGGATTAGACATCACGTCAACCACTTTTTGCCAGTCAGATAAATCAGGGGGAGGAACATCGAGATGCATATGTTTGACGATGATGTCATCGACACCCTGGTCATGCATCCATTTAGGCAGTTTATAAATATTGTCCAGGTCCCTTGCTGATATAACAGCTTTAGGTTGCACATTGGTAAACAGGGCTATTTTTTTACGCTCATCCGCACCGAGCAACTGCTCTGAACGGCAAAGCAATAAATCCGGTTGAATGCCAATGGAACGTAACTCTTTCACCGAATGCTGTGTCGGTTTGGTTTTAACTTCACCTGCAGTTTTAATATACGGTACCAGTGTCAGGTGCATAAACATGGCATGCTCTTTACCTAGCTCCACGCCCATTTGACGAATGGCTTCCATAAACGGCAGCGACTCAATATCACCCACCGTGCCACCAATCTCAACCATGACGATATCTGCATCACCGGCCCCGGCTTTAATGCGTCTCTTAATCTCATCGGTGATATGAGGAATAACCTGTACGGTACCACCGAGATATTCACCACGGCGTTCCTTACGAATAACACTTTCGTAAACTTTGCCAGTGGTAAAATTACTGGACTTGCTGGTACGGGTGCTAACGAAACGTTCATAGTGTCCCAGGTCCAGATCAGTCTCGGCGCCATCTTCGGTAACAAAAACCTCACCATGCTGGAATGGACTCATGGTTCCCGGATCCACATTGATGTAAGGATCAAGTTTCATCATTTGAACTTTCAGGCCGCGACTTTCCAGAATGGCGCCGACGGCAGCAGATGCGAGACCTTTACCTAATGAAGAAACTACACCACCGGTAACAAAAATATATCGCGTCATGAATAACAGGCCCTGGTCGCAGTATTAAGTAAGGTACAGAAAATTATTTGAGAATGAAGAAAATTGCTGCCCCGAACTGATTTATAAATTTATGAAATGTGGATTCATTCAGCTTCATCTGCTCGGGCGATAATTCTATCAAAACCAGCAGATAGCGACAACGTAAAAAAATTCACCACAGAGGCCAAGACAGAGTTTTTGTTTTTTAACAGCGCCTGCGGCGCGATTAACAATAAAAATTTTTCTCTGTGCCTCTGTGCCTCTGTGGTTAACGCTTTTTACGTTTTTCGCTGTCTATTTAGCGCCGGTACTGGCTTTTAATATACAATCATTCAAACATCAGGGTTCTCTACGAATAATAAGATTGCACACATGTCCTTAACTGAACACTACAAAATAGCATTGCAACAGCCTGATATGGTTCATGATGCTGTACAGGAACAGGCAATTATCAAACTTGAAGCGCTTAGTCTGGCTTTATCAACAAATCAAAACAGTCCTGTTACCGAGTTCCTGAAAAGGCTCTCGCCTTTTTCAAAACACCACACTAAACCAGTGCAAGGTTTGTATTTATGGGGCGGCGTGGGTCGTGGCAAGACATGGTTAATGAATCTTTTCTATGAAGAACTGGCCATAGAGGAGAAAAACCGTATCCACTTTCATCACTTTATGCTGGATATACACGAAAAACTGGGTACACTACATAAACAGAATGATAATCACAAAGCTAAAAACAGGAAAAACCCGCTACAGCACATCGCCATGCAGCTGGCCAGAAAATACAAAGTATTATGCATAGATGAATTTATCGTTACCAATATCACCGATGCCATGATACTGAGCGAATTGCTGCATGCTCTGTTTAAACACCAGGTTTGCCTGGTTGCCACCTCCAATCGCGTACCGGACGATTTATATTTGAACGGCCTGCAACGTGAACGGTTTTTACCCGCCATTGAATTGATCAAAACAAATACTGAAGTGTTTCATCTTGACGGTGGCGTTGACCACCGGATCTCACTACTTGAACAATCCGATGTTTATTACTGCCCAATGGTTGAAAATACAGATCAGCTAATATTGCAGCGAATGCAGGAACTGGCCATCACACCGCTGATAAAGAACAAAACACTAACTATTCTTAATCGTGAAATTAAAACCGTTTACTGTAGCGATGATTGTGCCTGGTTTGATTTTGAAATCATTTGCACTGCGCCCAGGGCGGCACAGGACTACATCGAACTGGCACAGCAATTTAACACCATTATCATCACTAATATCCCTGTAATGGACGAATACAGCGATGACAAATCTCGCCGCTTTATTTATCTAATTGATGAGTTATACGATAGAAACGTTAAACTCATCGCCAGCGCTGCAACACATCCAGAAAAATTATACCGCGGAAGCATGTTAGAATTTGCCTTTCATCGAACCAGCAGTCGACTCATCGAAATGCGCTCACATCAATATTTAACCAAACCGCACAAACCGTTCTAATGACGCCTGACCTGCCCGAAAATATCACTCATAAGATTGAAGCAATTTGTGAACGGGGTTGCAGGCAGGTTAGACAATTATTAGAAAAAGTAAGAAATGGTGAAGAGATCGAGGAGTTTTCCGGATACAGCCAGTCTGAAATTAACCAGATCATCAATGAGCTAACACATATCATGTCAGTGTATGATGGCAAAAACTGCCCGATTGAAAAGTAGTTGTAAATTCACAGAAAAGCCACACCTGTATCTCAAATCGATAGCTTCTCGCCAGAGCGCAAAACACTCTGCAATCACAGAATTCAGACTTTCAAATAAACCGACAAAGCGACAGATTTCTTTACACTTTGACGCACTTAAATATAATAAACAACATCGAGTTATTAATATATCTATTTGTTTTATTTAGATTCGTTTTTTATTGGCCAGCTTATTGCTTAATATTAAGTAAATGCAACAAAATTATTAGCAGGTGGTGGTCACGATGTATAAGCGAGCAATCAATTATGTTTTTTTAATGGCTGTATATATATCAGGTATCTTAATTGGCGGAACCTTTACACCCGACGTCATTAGCTACGCGAAACAAATCAGCTCTAATATCGATGCGGAAGAACAGCAAAAGCCGCAACAGATAAAAAAGAAAAAAACCAGACGTATGCTTGGTTTGGGTTAAACCACTAATCAATATTTTCATTAGTCAGCGCTGTTTGTCTTAGTGGCAGCCCCGGAGACTACTTCAGGGGCTGCCTCAGACTCTTCGACTATCATTTCCGGTGATTCAAAAGTTAGCATCCCTAAAGCGCCATTTCGGATTTCATGAATTAGAATTTCTGCAGCACGTTGCCTATCAATAATACCACCTGCACGTAAACAGCCGCGTCTTCGACCGATTTCTTCCAGCAACTGAGTGCCTGTCTGCGGTTTTTGTTTTAACTTATAACGCTTTACCACTCTTTCAGCGTAAGCATCAATTAAATAATCTGCTGCAAATAATGCAATATCTTCAAAATCGATGGCGGTGTTTTTTATTGCGCCGGTAACGGCCAGGCGATAACTGCTGTTTTCATTTTCAATCCTGGGCCACAAAATTCCCGGGGTGTCAGAAAGTGCAATATTGCCAGCCAGCATGATACGATTTTGTGCTGATGACACCTCCTTGGTAACGGCAGGCTCGTCGCCTACTTTCGCCAGTGTTTTGCCAGCCAGTGTATTGATCAATGTAGATTTTCCAACATTGGGTATGCCCATAATCATTACACGAATGGGTTTTGCCGCTGTACCACGCCCGGGAAGTAACTTTCGACACAGTTTAAGCAGGTTTTTTGTCCTGGCTTTATCTGATGTTGATAAAGCCACTGCAGATAAAGCCTGTGCTTTAACGCCCTGCTCTTTTTCAAAATGTTCTAACCACTTTCTGGTTATTTCAGGATCGGCCAGATCACTTTTGTTTAAAATCTTGATACAGGGACGATGCTGCCGCAATTCTGCAACCATTGGATTTTCACTACTAAATGGAATACGCGCATCCATAACCTCAATCACCAGATCAACATCAGACATGCTCTGTTTGATTATACGGCGGGCCTTGTTCATATGCCCCGGGTACCACTGGACTGCCATAGCTAAGTATTAAGTAGTGAAAGAAAAAAGAATTTTATATTATCCACAGATGAACGCAGATGAACACAGATAAAAACAATTTACTTCTTTCTTTCTCACTCCTGGATCATTTTTGTGACAGGAACCCGTTATATTAAATAGATGGTTATGCCATAAAAAAAACGCAAAAAAAAGCTTTTATCTGTGTTCATCTGCGTTCATCTGTGGATAATACCGCTTTACAGCATAACATGCACAACAGCACCCATATATGACTAATAATGACATCCTGCGCCGTATCCGTTATATCTTCGACTTTGACGATTCAAAAATGATAACTATATTTGGCCTGGCTGATTACAAGGTAACTCGCGAGCAGATCAGTGACTGGCTAAAAAAAGATGATGACCCGGCGTATAAAGCCTGTAATGACACTCAACTGGCCACTTTCCTGAATGGCTTGATTAATTACAAACGAGGAAAAAAAGATGGGCCTCAACCTGCAGCAGAGAAACAATTAAATAACAACATTATTTTCAGGAAATTAAAAATCGCATTAAACCTGAAAGAAGAAGACACATTACAAATTCTGCAGCTGGCTGACTTACCCATCAGCAAACACGAATTAAGCGCCTTTTTCCGTAGACCGGACCATAAACACTATCGTGTCTGTAAAGACCAGATATTGCGTAACCTTCTAAAAGGCCTGCAGCTAAAATATCGCCCTGCAGCAAAGCCGGATGCTGGTTTTTCATGGGATTGAACCAATATAAACAAAGCTTTTACCAACCACCTGTAAAATAAATATAAAAAAACCGTGGCAACCAAAAACATCACCTTAATCGCCGGCCCGATATCGGCGCTGCTGATATATTACTATGCGATCAATACATCAGCAGGCGCAAACAACACAGCACTGGCCGTCACCGCAGCCGTCGCTGTAATATGCGTTATCTGGTGGATTTTCGAACCGGTACCGATTCCTGTTACTTCGCTATTACCGTTGGCCATCTTCCAGATAAGCGGCGTTTTAACAATAAATGAAATCGGCGAGTGCTATGGCAGCCCGCTGATTCTGTTAATGCTTGGTGGGTTCATCCTGTCCAAAGCAATGGAACGCAGTGGCGCACATTTACGGCTCGCCCTGTTCATGGTCAACCTGTTTGGCAACAACAGCAGCAAACAACTGGTACTCGGCTTTATGGTTACCGCAGCAACATTAAGCATGTGGATTTCCAATACTGCCACTGCAATAATGCTGTTACCAGTTGCTCTGGCTGTAGCCAGTCAGGCAAAAGACAAACAGCTCGCTGTACCACTGATGCTAAGCATTGCATATGCTGCCAGTATTGGCGGCATAGGCACCCCCATCGGTACTCCACCGAACCTGGTCTTCATGCAGGTTTATGAACAGCAGTTCAATAAAAACATTAGTTTTACACAATGGATGAGCTGGGGCATACCCGTGGTACTGTGCATGATTCCCATGACCTGGCTATGGCTAACAAGAAAACTCAGCTACAGCGGTGGCTTCAATATGCCGGATGTCGGTAAATGGAGCACAATAGAAAAACGTGTAATGATAGTCTTCGCACTTACCGCTACCGCATGGATAACAAGAAAAGAACCTTTTGGCGGCTGGAGTAGCTGGCTGGACCTGCCCACAGCAAATGATGCATCGGTGGCATTAATTGCCGTGATATTTATGTTCATCATTCCCGCTGGCGGAAAAGATGAAAAACACAAAGGTGAAAAACTGCTCGACTGGGAAACCGCAAGCACCATTCCCTGGGGCATCCTGTTGTTATTTGGCGGCGGCATCACCCTGGCAAAAGCCTTTGGTGCTTCCGGTTTAAGCACCACCCTTGCCGAGAACCTGTCAGAGTTATCAACCCTGCCCATCCTGGCAATGATCTTTGCCATCTGCCTGGGTGTGACATTTTTAACAGAAACCACAAGCAACACCGCAAGTACCGTATTATTAATGCCTATATTGGCAGCCACCGCAATGGGTTCGAATATTGACCCCAAATTGTTAATGATACCCGCAGCCATAAGCGCCAGCTGTGCTTTTATGATGCCGGTAGCAACCGCGCCTAACAGTATTGTTTATGCCAGTGGCTTATTTACTACCAGGACAATGGCCAGAGAAGGATTTATTTTGAATATCTGTGGAGCGGTTATTATTACCGGACTGTGTTATTTGATTTTGGTGTAGTAGTCTTGAAATCATATACAACAAACATTAATGTTCACTCTGGAATCAGGGATCAAGTAAAATAAAAAAATAAACTCACTGCTGTCCCGTTAACTGTCAGAGACATGAATTGGGCATATCCGGCAATGACCATCACCCGCATCCATGCGGGTGTTGAGCCACCATGGATGACAGATATTTGCTCCTGCAATATCTGCATTTCCTTCATCCATGCAGGTAGTTTCACGGCGCGTCATTGCCGGGTGTGACTGATTCATGTCTCGATTGTAACGAATGCTGGTTTTGTTAGATGTATCAACATACGCAGGCACTGATAATAAAGTTAACGGGACAGTAGTGAAAATAAATAAAACGTCGAATATTCAATATGCCGCATTCTGTATATACACAGAGTACCGCCATTGTGGCTAATACACTATTAGTGTGCATACATTAACAAACAGAGGTTATAAAATTGCCAGATCAAAACTGGATTACAGAATTATTCACATCAATCGATGAAAAGAACATAGAGAAGTTTTCATCTTTCCTTGCTGATGACTGCTCTTTTCGCTTTGGAAACTTGCCTGAGGTACATGGCGCAGATGAAATCAATCAGTTTGTCGCCGGTTTCTTTGATTCCATTGAATCTCTAAAACATGATATTTCTGATATCTGGATAGTCCCGGGAGTAGCTGTCTGCCATGGTATGGTTTCTTACACACGCCACGATAAATCGGTATTGTCCGTTCCGTTCTCAAATATATTCAAAACCGATAACGGCAAAATTCACAGCTACCTTATATTTGCAGATACATCACAGTTGTATACGCAATAATGCTATTACCTGACTACCGTATCAGTAGCCTACAAACTGATATAACTAAAGCCCTTTTCCTGCAACTGCATAATGCCGTCAATGCCTATCGGTACAATATGTGCGCCTTCAATAATATCTTTCTCAGTCCAGCTCAGGCTTTTCATGGTATTACCACAGGCCTGAAATTGCACGCCATACTCAATGAGTGACTGCACACGTTGTCGATGAATCGTTGAAACCGGGCGTGCGGGATGTTTGCCAAGCAAATGAATTCCCGGGCCAAATGCAGCTACCACCAGTTCAATATCATCGCCGTATTTACGTAACATTTCAGCACATGAAAAAAGGACCGATTCGACATAATCATGGTTTGCTTTATTGAGCTGATAAACCAGTTGATGTGTTGATTTATCTTCAAAATGGGTGTCTGTATGATGCGCATGCGCTTTGTTTGAATTCAGGCCTGTGATACCAAGAGTTACCCCAGTCAGGCCTAACATTGATAAAAACTGGCGGCGTTTTGTTTTTTTCATCCTCTTACTCCAGCTAGAACTAATAGCTTATAATAACCTTTTCTTTTCAGAATGTATCATAGGCAGCAAATTGTTTTCTTCACTTTTACTCGATGAGCCACTGCTTGATGCAGTTAAATTCCTTGGTTTCACTGAAATGACAGAAGTTCAGCAGGCCGCCATTCCTCTGGCGCTTGCAGGCAGGGACTTAATCGTCAATGCAAAGACCGGCAGCGGAAAAACCCTGGCCTACGTGTTACCACTACTGCAACAGATTCTTGATAATCCACAGTCTGTCAGCCAGGCCCTAATACTGGCGCCAACTCGCGAATTATGCCGGCAAATAAATAAACAATGCAGCCTGCTTGCACAATATACCGAAATAAAAACAGCCGTCATTATTGGTGGTGAAGACCCTAAACATCAGTTAAAAGCATTACAGCACTACCCTGACATTATTATCGCAACGCCCGGTCGTTTACTAGAGCATGTTAAACGTGAAGTCATTGATCTGGAAGCAATCAACATATTGGTGATTGATGAGGCCGACCGCATGCTGGCCATGGGTTTTAGTGATGATGTCGTTTCTATTGCAGCACAGTGCGGTGATTGCCAGACACTGCTCTACTCGGCCAGTTTCAGGCAGAAGAAATTTAAACAGCTTACAGATCAGGTTTTATATGAAGCGGAAACAATAATCGTTGATAGCGCCCGGGAATATAATGAGAACGTTACACAGCAAAAAATACTTGCGGACGACAAGGCACATAAGCTGAACTTATGTACCCGGATACTTCAAAACAATGAGCCGGATTTAAAATTTAATAAAGCCATTGTATTTGCCAATAAAAAAGACACTGTCAACAGCATTAGTAGCTGGCTGCAGTCAAAAGATATTACTTCAGCCATAATTCACAGCGATGTAAATCAGGACAGTACGCAATAACATTTTAAGAAAATTCAGAAATAATGACATTAATATCATCATTGCAACCGATGTTGCTTCACGCGGCCTGGATATATCCGGCCTTGATTTAATTATTAATTTTGATGTTCCGCGTGATGGTGAAGATTACATGCACCGCATAGGTCGTACCGGAAGAATGTTTGATACCGGCCTGGCTATCACCCTGGTCGATTCGCAGGAGTGGAACAGAATGGTAAGTATTGAGAACTTTCTCAGTCATGAATGTGTCGAACGCAAAATAAAAGGACTGGCTGCGAAATTTACCGGGCCGGCAAATAGAAAATCTTCCGGTAAGTCTTATGGCTCCAAAAATAAGGAGCAAAAAACAAAGAAAGCTTCTGATACTAAAAACAGCAGGAAAAAAACGAAAAACCGGGTACGTGATAGAAAAAATATTGGTAAGCGACGAAAACCATCAGAAAAAAGTTCAGCTGATTAAATCGTAATAAGTTAACAACATGTTGCAGGAAAACAAGATTATTCACCACAGAGGCACAGAGTACACAGAGAAGTTCTTTTTATTTGTTAGTGCGCCGCAGGCGCACAACAATAAAACCTCTGTGCACTCTGTGCCTCTGTGGTGAATGTTTTTTAGCTACTTAGTATTCCAATGCAGAATAAAACTTTATTAATTTCAATAATATGTTTAGTTATTGGCTTTGTTGCTGCGTATTTTATTTTTAATACCCTGCAATCTTCTAACGTAGCTGAAACAGTCATTATTCATCCTGACAGTAAACTTTCAGATGAGAATCATGCTATCACCAATCCCTTTTCGTCATTAGATAGTCATCCCAGGGAAGATGGCCGCCCAAATAGTAATCGAAATGACCGTTTAAATGAGCTGGAAGACGAAGTTGCCCTCATCAAACAACAATTACAGAAAATTCAACTTGATTTACAGGAGATAAGCAAATCTTCTGATGCAACCTCCAGTAGCATAGCTCCGACAGCGTCAAGGGGACTATTCACTTCAGCATACAGCAGTCGTTTATATAATTACGACAATCTGATTAAAGGCGGGATTGCGCATGGTATTGCAGAGGACATTGTTAGAAGAAGAAATAGCATTGAATTAAAAAAGCTGGAGTTGCAGGACCGTGCGACCAGGGGCGGCTATCTCAATACACAGCGTTATTATGATGAACTTGCGGCCATCAACAGCCAGGAAATCAGTCTTCGAGATGAGTTAGGTGATGATCGGTTTGATGAGTACCTGTATAACAGCAAACAGAATAATCGTGTCAAAATCACCTCAGTTATGCTTGGCTCGACAGCAGAACAGGCAGGTATAAAAAAGAACGATATCGTACTAAGTTACGATAATAAACGTATCTTCAGCTGGCATGAACTCAAAGAAATGACGACTGAAGGCCAGCTGGGCGAATATGTTTCCATTAGTATTTATAGAAATGGCGAGATTTTCAGTTTTTCTGTACCGCGTGGCCCACTTGGCACACAATTGAGCTCTGCTCGCTTAACACCTTAGTAACTTACACCTGACAACTTAAGAAGATATTTTATTATGATTACCTATATATACTGGATTGTTATTATTGCCCTTGCACTGGGTGTATTGTATGTTTTTGGCCACAAAGTTGAAGAGTGGAAAATAGCATCGCTTGCAGCGGTCAGTATATTAATTATCGGCTATCTTGCTTACACCTTTTACTTTCAGCAGATTTTTGTAAAACGTTATGGCGGCGTTATGACAGTAAAAGTACCTGAAGGTGAAGTACACCTTGCTGCAACCTGGAAAGACGATAACCTGTGGATTGAAAACTACAATCCTGAAACTAACACCTGTCATTTTAGAGAATATTCACGCGGTAATTTATTACAGGGACAGGTAACAATTAAAAACTGTAGCCCGTTACTCAGAAAGTTATCAGTAACAACTCCTGTGAAACCATAATTTTTTATTCTTAATAGAAGGAATGACGTGTTAATTAAATATAACCCTGCCTTTACCCACATGTTAACTTTTCTGAGAGGGCTACAAACCATTGCTCTCTATGGAAGAGTTTATATTTGTACTATCCGAGACATGAACTGGAGGCCGTCGCCTGAGACACGCTGTAAATACGTCCATGTACGCTCGGATGCCGCTTCCTTGCGGCATACGGTCTCTGGCAACGGCCTCCAGTTCATACCTCTAACAGTTAACGTGACAGCAATGACCTGTTCTGTATGCCTGTTTCTTGCCTGTATAACTTTTAACCAGATAGCCAATGCTCAGGTCAAACAGCAATTCACCGCAAAGGATTTTCATCACTGGTTGAATGCCGCCTACATTGCAGACGCAACTTATCAATCAGATAAGAAACTGACTGGGGTGTTAAGTAACCAGGGTTATAAAATAAACCTGATGCAGCAAATTCCCGGCTATTCAGTCAGTTTTGTACTTGCAACAAACGATACAACAAAAAAACACCTTTTAGCCGTGCGTGGCACCTCAAATATTGACAATATTATTGTTGATGCTGCCTTTGTGTTAGTACCGGATAAATTGTCCGGCATAGATATTCATCAGGGTTTTTTACTTTCGGCAAGAGATATTTATCAAGAAATTCATTCGCAGATTAATCCTGAATATACAATAGACACAATTGGCCACAGTCTAGGCGGTGCTACTGCATTAATTATAGCGATGATGTTAGATGCGCAGGGTTACCCTATTGGTGAAGTGATAACCTTCGGTCAGCCAAAGGTCACTAATATCAGCGGCAGTCGAAAATTCAAACATTTAGATATTAAACGATTAGTGACACCAAAAGATGTGGTCCCTCTTGTTCCACCGGTCGATCCGATGGATTTAATGAAATTCAGTATTTTCTGGCACCAGGGGACTGAAATAGTTTTATACAAAAATAATCAATATTCGGTTTTAAGCGGAATTAACAGTATGAAACGAGCCGTAGACTTTTTAAATGATATTCCCACTGAGAAACATTTAAGCAGTCACTTTATGTCAAACTATATTAGCCACCTAAAAACCAAACTGGATTCGCCCGAAGAAATTGAGTATAAAAGTGATTTTAACCTGACTGACTGGATTGGCTCTTTCTCATCTACAGGTAAACAATGACATCGGCCACGATTATGCCCTGTCTTTGGCAATCATTCCTGGCAATTAGCGGGTCAGCAGTACAGAACAATCTAAATCTTATCTGGAGTACGCTTAACAATGATAACAATGAGAGTTAAAAATATCCTCACCGCCTGTATCAGCATTGTTTTTGGCACATACGCATTAACATCACAGGCTAATAATGACAGGGCAGATCATATATGGATGCCGAAAAAACCGGGTACCGTATATTGGCAAGCACCTGCTCAGCCTGCTGCCGGCAAACCTCAAGCAGAAAAATACACACCACCTCAAACAACACAGGCGCCAATACAGCAGCCACCCATACAGCAACGTGTACAGCAACCAGCTCAGAACAATACTTATAAACCATCCGCACCTGTATACAGGCCACCTCAACGCATGGTTTATTACCCAGCCCCATATACTGGCCCAAATACCGGCCGCGCGAATATTGGCCGTGCTGTGCCACCTCCACCAGCAGGCCCATACCGCAGTAATGTTAATCTTACAGGCGATCCTGCTTCCGCTTTTAACTTGCCGGGGCAGCAGCCTTCTTACAATCCAGGCAGCAACTATAACCAGTTTCGCAGACCAACAGGGCCAGGCAGGTTGATGAATCCGAGTAGATGAAATACTGATCATGCCTGACCCGATTGATATTAGAAACTAAATACAGGACAAGGTTAAAGATCTGCCTGATCAGGCATGAGAAATGAAAGTCGATAGCTAAAGGGAATGACACCAATTCCAGCAACTCAATCGAGTTTGATTTTGCGGCTGTTGTTCGGCACGCCTGCTGTAACACTATATTTTACAAGTTATTCAACGCACCTCCCGCAAAAAACGAACATAATCATATAATTATATTCGTTTTCATATACTGCTTTAAAACCGCGCCGGGAAGTAAAAATCATACAATTAAAGAAATATTGGTCTATTCTTAATATCTCTGGAGATAATGTTTTTCTGTCGAGTTTATTGCACACTTTAATAGTAACTAAGCTGCTCTGCATACTCAAATCTTACGCCCGGATGTAAATATTTGTAATAGGTAACCATAAAAAATATTTTTGCATTTATGTTAACAAACACACCTAATAATATCTTACAAAGACAGGTTGATATTCTTTTTAAATCCTCAATCTCCGGAGGACTTTCAAATATTTTCGCTGCGTGGATGATATTTGTTCTTGTGCATAACAACACAGAGTATATGACTAATGCGTTGATACTCGGGGTGTCAGTCACTACGTTGACAATAATACGCACAATTCTTACAGAGACTTATCTAAAAAATCAAAATCTAAGTTTAAACAAAAGTCTGGCTGGCTATCTATTTCTTACTTTTTCTGTTGGTGTTGTCTGGGCAATATTTGAATACATACAAGGCTCCCACAATGATGAGGAAATACGAAACATAGTCTTTCTTTTCAACTTTGGTTTGATTGCCGGCAGTATTGCAATATTATCTGCGTGGCTACCCGCTTTTCTCGTATATGTACTGCCACAGGCAGGCGCTATCTTCTTTGTTTTTCTTAACCTCGATTACGAAAGTAATTATTTTATCTCTCTTACATTCTTAATATTCCTGGCTGTAATGATTATATCCAGTTTCAATGTAAACCGAAGACGTAAAAAAGAAATTGCCCTTACATTTCATAATGAACAGCTGATAAACGATTTAAATGCTGAAATACATATACGAGAGAAGGTTCAGCAAGAGCTTGAGCAGAATAAAAGTGAATTAGAGCTTAAAGTAGATGAGCGAACAAAAGATTTAGTTGCAATCAATGAAGATCTGTCAAACGTCATTAAGAAAAAAGAAGCAGCAGAAGAAAGGTTACAATATATTGCTTATCATGATGGGCTAACTGGTTTACCAAATAGAAACCTGTTGATAGACCGTATTAATCATTCTATTGAAAGTGCATTTCGTAATAAACAACAGTTAGGAATTCTTTTTCTTGATCTGGACAGATTCAAAACGATTAATGATACGCTTGGACATATCATTGGCGATAAATTAATCCAGCAAGTTTCAAAACGTCTGTTAGCAACCTTACGTAAAGAAGATACTATTTCAAGAAATGGCGGTGATGAGTTTGTCGTGGTAATACAGCGAATGACTAACAGTGATCATGCTATTGGTATTGCACAAAAAATAATCGAGGCCTTAACCAGTATTTTTGATATCGATTCACACAAAATACATATTGGCGTCAGTATTGGAATCAGCATCTATCCTAACGATGGCAACTCCGCACTGGAACTGCTTAGAAATGCCGACACAGCAATGTTTAGTGCAAAAAAAGCCGGTGGCAACCTCCTGCATTTTTACAATCAAAGTATGTCGAATCGATTGCATGAACGTCTTGCTGTGGAGACTGAACTACATACTGCGATTTCTCGAAATGAGTTTTATATGGTTTACCAGCCACAGGTTGATTGTACTACTGGTGTAACCACAGGTTTTGAGGCCCTGATGCGCTGGAAAAATACTGAACTGGGCTTTGTCGGACCAAATCAATTTATACCACTGCTTGAAGAAAGCGGGCTGATATATGAGGTAGGCAGATGGGCAATTACTCATATTTTTAATTTCATTAAATCAGGCCAGGCCAAAGATGTTGTTATTTCAATAAACCTGTCTGCATTACAATGCAGTGACGTGGAATTTGTAGACTTTATTCATAATGAGATGACAAAAGCTGGAATAAACCCCCGTCAACTGACATTTGAAATAACAGAATCTTTATTGATTAATGATTTTGAAAAAACAGAATTATTTTTGAATAAACTGCATGCAACAGGCTGCTCGATTGCGCTGGATGATTTCGGTACGGGTTATACCTCAATGAGTTATTTAACACGCCTGCCTATTGACTGTATTAAAGTTGATCAGAGCTTTGTCAGGAATATCGATAGTAATTCTGCGCTTGAAAATATAGTTAAAGCTATTGTAACTATGAGCACAAGTTTGGGATTGAAAAATGTATTTGAAGGCGTTGAGACCGTTGCTGAACTGGAAGTCATTAAAAAATTAGATGGTAGAGTTATACAGGGCTACCTGTATAGTAAACCACTGAATGCTGATGAGATTGAAAAGTGGCTAAGAAATGCGCCTGCAGCAAATGTTGAATATATTGAGGCTATACCAAAATATAATTAACCACATAAGTCTGTGTGTTAATCCCCAATAAATCAGGCATATTTTTTGAGTGCAATTACCGCGTTCAAACCACCAAAAGCAAAGGCATTGGACATGGCAACATTGACCTCCTGTTGGCGCGCTTTATTGGGCACATAATCCAGGTTGCATTGTTCATCAGCCACAGTAAAATTGGCCGTTGGCGGAATAATTCCATGGTGTATCGCTAAAGTTGTTGCAACCAGCTCTAAAGCACTTGATGCACCAAGTGCATGGCCATGCATCGATTTTGTTGATGATATGGCAAGTTTTTTAGCATGCTCACCAAAAACCTGATTAATTGCCTCAGTTTCAATTACATCATTTAACTGTGTACTGGTACCGTGTGCATTAATATAGTCAACCTCATTCGGGGTCAGACCCCCATGATGAAGAGTATTTTTCATTGCATTTATTATGCCTGTAATATCAGGCCGTGTAACGTGTCCTGCATCAGAAGTCATTCCAAAACCTGAAATTTCGGCATAAATTCGTGCGTTACGTTTTATTGCATGCGCTTCTGATTCAAGTACCAGTATTCCAGCGCCCTCTCCTAATACCAGGCCGCTACGGTCACTGCAAAATGGTCGACAGTTATCGTCCGATGCAACGCGAAGTGCGTCCCATGATTTTAGTAAACCATAAGTAAAGGGGGCATCTGAAGCACCCACAAGTGCAACATCGATCATGCCGGATTGAATCATTGTGCTACCCTGGATTATTGCATGAGAACCGGATGCGCAGGCGCTGGAGAGAGCGAAAGCTGGCCCCTTAATACCCAGGTGTAAACTGACCATACTGGCAGCAGCGCTAGGCATTCCTTTGGGAATGGTTAGTGGATGTGCTCTTTTGCGTTGTTGCCTGTAGAGCTGATCATAAGTAGCTTCGTCGGTATGTTTACCGCCACATCCGCTGCCAATAATGGCAGCAGCATTAGTAAGAGCGTTTTCTCCAGAACTCAGGCCTGCATCGGCGGCGGCTTCCTGTGCAGCGATGACTGCCAATTGAGAAAATCGATCTAATATACTGAGTTCTTCAGAGGAAAAATATTTTTCAGGGTCAAAATCGGGTATTTGTGACCCGATCTTTATTTTAACTCCCTCGAATGCAGGCTCTAATGTTTTAATGGCCGAGTTCCCTGCTTTTAAGTTCTCCCAAAAATCAGTTGCATTCAAACCTGGTCCCGAGATTACACCCAGTCCGGTGATAACGACACGGTGATTTTTCATTAAAGCTGTTAGCTTTTCAATGTGAATAGATATTGACTGTTTCCGTAAAACGTCCCATCCAGTGGAGCGAACATCGCTTTACAAAGTAAAAAGTATTCATTCCAGTGTTTAATTGCCTCAATGCCAAAATTATTATTGTATAAACTGGGAATGCTTTTCCAGTAACGGTGGTGCCAGTCATCTAATGTGCGCCAGTAATTCGTACCATTTACATACCAGGTATTCACCAGATCCAGGTGCTCTGTGTGCCGGCTAAATTCATCACGTGGCCAAATACGACCGCCAGGAAAATATTTTCCTATAACGGTTTTTTCATGTAACTGCACCTGTGGTGTTGCTACCCGGGAAGTGATGAAGTGGTGAAAAGTTCGTCCATTGGGTTTGAGAAGTTTGGCTATCAAAAAGAGCATGGTGCGCATATTGAGCAATTGCTCAAAGACACCTATAGAGATAACAAGATCATACTGTGAGATCCCGGTTTTTTCAATTATTGTCTCATCAAATACATCTTCCACTAAAGTAAACCCACTGCTTAAAGGGTGAGCTGGTTCCTGCATCCTCTCTTTAAGGTACTTGATCTGCACCTTACTTGGCGTTATACCCGTGATTTTTATGTCCGGGTACTCCTTCAGTAAAAAGGTTTCCAGTGAGCCAAAACCACAACCGATATTGAGAATATTTTCATTGCCTTTGATCTGGGCACGCTCTGCAATTAAATGAAATTTTTGCTTTTGTGCGTCCTCCAGTGAAATGTTATCATCACCTGATTCACCATAATATGCCATTGTATAAGCACGGTAGCGGGTGTCCAGAAAGCCCAGAAACAATTCGATGTTTTCATCATAATGTGTTTTCATTAAATCTTCGGTTTGTTCCATTATTAGCCCTTTATCTGTTGTCACTCCTGTTGATTCAAGCGTGACAGGGTGCTTAAGGTAACCCTGGTATTCCCTTTCCAGGTAGCGCGTCAGGCTTTTTTGTTGCAGGAGAAGTTTTTCACTGTCAGGGCTAAATATTTTTGCATCCGATAGTATTTGTTCTAAATTTTTATTTTGCGATTCCATGTAAAATATCTCGATTGTGAAACACATCAGATTTGAAAAAGTCAGGCACTAG
>CAVYHW010000084.1:0-30496 GCA_963768215.1 uncultured Gammaproteobacteria bacterium | reverse complement strand
TTGAGTGCGGTATCTTCGGTGTAACTCTCCGCTGCACTGAGGTTGGTGGCCGTGGGCGCATCGTTTACCGCGGTGGCCGTCATCACTTTGGTGCCGGTGATCGCTGCCGCTACACCATCATCCACACTGGTGGCAATACTGAAATCGCTGTTATAGTTTAAGGCCGGGTTAAAGGTGACGCCCGCCAGCAAGGTATTGACATCGGCCAGCGCACCACTCGCCGTCCACACGCCGCCGGCAAAGGTCGAGGTCACCGCGCCCGAGGTGGCGGTTGATAAACTGCCGGCGGCAACATCACTTAAAGTCAGAGTCGCCGTGACATTGGCAGTGTCAACATCCGAGATAACAATGTCGGTTAAATTCAAGGCGGTATCTTCGGTATAACTCTCCGCCGCACTTAAATTCGTTGCGGTGGGCGCATCGTTCACCGCGGTGGCCGTCATCACTTTGGTGCCGGTGATCGCTGCCGCCACGCCATCATCCACACTGGTGGCAATACTGAAATCGCTGTTGTAGTTTAATGCCGGGTTAAAGGTCACGCCCGCCAGCAAGGTATTGACATCGGCCAGCGCGCCGCTTGCCGTCCACACGCCGCCGGCAAAGGTCGAGGTTACCGCGCCCGAGGTGGCGGTTGATAAACTGCCGGCGGCAACATCACTTAAAGTCAGAGTCGCCGTGACATTGGCGCTGTCCACATCCGAGATGACAATGTCGGTTAAATTCAATGCGGTATCTTCGGTATAACTCTCCGCCGCACTTAAATTCGTTGCGGTGGGCGCATCGTTTACCGCGGTCGCCGTCATCACTTTGGTGCCGGTGATCGCTGCCGCCACGCCATCATCGACACTGGTGGCAATACTGAAATCGCTGTTATAGTTCAAGGCCGGGTTAAAGGTCACGCCGGCCAGCAAGGTATTGACATCGGCCAGCGCGCCACTCGCGGTCCACACGCCACCGGCAAAAGTCGAGGTGACTAAATTAGAGGTGGCAGTTGATAAACTGCCGGCGGCAATATCACTTAAGGTTAAGGTGGCGGTGACATTGGCGCTGTCCACATCCGTGATCACAATATCGACCAGGTTCAGTGCAGTATCTTCGGTATAACTCTCCGCTGCACTTAAATTTGTTGCGGTGGGCGCATCGTTCACCGCGGTGGCCGTCATCACTTTGGTGCCGGTGATCGCTGCCGCCACGCCATCATCGACACTGGTGGCAATACTGAAATCGCTGTTATAGTTTAAGGCCGGGTTAAAGGTCACGCCGGCGAGCAAGGTATTGACATCGGCCAGCGCACCACTCGCGGTCCACACGCCGCCGGCAAAGGTCGAGGTTACGGCGCCCGAGGTGGCGGTTGATAAACTGCCGGCGGCAACATCACTTAAAGTCAGAGTCGCCGTCACGTTTGCAGAGTCAACATCCGAGATAACAATGTCGGTTAAGTTTAAGGCGGTGTCTTCGGTATAACTCTCCGCTGCGCTTAAATTCGTTGCGGTGGGCGCATCATTAACGGCAGTGACATCGATGGTTTGTGTATAAGTTGAAACACTATCTATGGTACCGTCGTTGACACTAAAGCCAAAGTTATCGTATCCGCTGCCATTCGCCTCTGCTACCGGTATAAATTTCAGATTGCCGGCATCGATATCGGCTTTAGTAATCACCTGGTTAAGGGTCACGTCTGCACCGGACAGCTGTAATGCACCAACGGTTTCCAGGCTGGTGATCTTAATACTCGCCAGAACGTCCTCCATGTCAACATCGCTGTAGTTAAAGTCGGCAGCCGTAAAGGTATACGTCGTGTCTTCATTGGTGGTAACCGTGTTATTGGCCGCTGTTGGCGCATCATTCACCTCGGTGGCCGTCATCACTTTTGATCCAGTGATCGCTGCCGCCACGCCATCGTCGACACTGGTAGCAATACTGAAATCGCTGTTATAGTTCAAGGCCGGGTTAAAGGTGACGCCCGCGAGCAAGGCATTGACATCGGCCAGCGCGCCGCTCGCGGTCCACACGCCACCAGCAAAGGTCGAGGTGACCGCGCCCGAGGTGGCGGTTGATAGACTGCCGGCGGCAACATCACTCAGGGTTAAGGTGGCGGTGACATTGGTACTATCAACATCTGATATGACAATGTCGGTTAAGTTTAAGGCGGTGTCTTCGGTATAACCCTCAGGCGCGCTTAAATTCGTTGCGGTGGGCGCATCATTAACGGCAGTGACATCGATGGTTTGTGTATAAGTTGAAACACTATCTATGGTACCGTCGTTGACACTAAAGCCGAAGCTATCGTAGCCGCTGCCATTCGCCTGTGCTACCGGTATAAATTTCAGATTGCCGGCATCGATATCGGCTTTAGTAATCACCTGGTTAAGGGTCACGTCTGCACCGGACAGCTGTAATGCACCAACGGTTTCCAGGCTGGTGATCTTAATACTCGCCAGAACGTCCAGGTCAATATCGCTGTAGTTAAAGTCGGCAGCCGTAAAGGTATACGTCGTGTCTTCATTGGTGGTAACCGTGTTATTGGCCGCGGTTGGCGCATCATTCACCGCATTGACGTCCACCGTCATGGTGTTATAAACACCGGAGGTTACACTGACATTGTCAAAATAAGCTTCGATATATTCATTAGCTGACGAACTATCATTGTTAACGGCACTCAGTTCCAGCGTATGCACACCAGCACCCAGGGTGATTGTTGTCTGATAGTTTAGCCAGCCACTATCATCATCAGTTCCTCCGTTACCATCTCCAATCTTGTGGATCAGTGATGAATTAGTATCGTTGCCATAAGCTGTACCATCAATTTTCAGGAATAATGCGCCATAATCAGCCGCTTCGTAGTTTTTACTTAGAAACAGCCTAAACTCGGTAAATACATTTATCTCAGTTGTTTGTGTCAGATTGAATGTGTCCGACCAGCCGCCTGAATTCATTCCTCCGGTGACTCCTCCGCCCAGGTCAATACGCAGACCGCCGCCACTAACTCCACCTGCCGCATCATAACTGCCGCTGGCCCAGTTAGCGTTGTCAGTAATATCGGCGTAGGTGAAACTCTCAGCATCTGCATCGAAGGTGGAATTGATATGGTTTGTCATGGTGACGGCACTACTGTATGCACTGCCATCGTGCACCCGGTATTCGAAGCTGTCATAGTTATTACCAGAGGCATCCGCCGCTGCTTTGAACGTCAATAGACCCAGATCAATGTCTGCCTTGCTAATTTCCTGGTAGGGCGTGACGGAGGAGCCATTAAGCTCAAAGGTGCCTAGCGTGGGCAGCTTCGTGATCTGGACCTTGTTCATTGGGTCACCATCCGGGTCGGAATAACCAAAATCGGTGGCGTTGAATACATAAGTCACGTCTTCGGTGGCCGTTATGGTACTATCCGTTACTGAAGGCGGGGCCAAACTGTTATTCCAGTTTTGTTGTATATTGTCTGAAAATGCTATAGATGTTTCAATGTCACCGGCCTTGTACTCCAGGTCCCAGTCGCCACCCAGGTTGATGTGGCCTGTCAGGTCATCCGAGGCGGTGACATCGGCACCGGTGAGTATCGTCAGTCTATCAACAAACTGTTCACCGCTTTCACTTCCCGCTAGATTACAGCCATATATCAGTATATCTGCACTTTCTTCCAGCGAACTTGCCCATGCATTAATACTGTCGCTATATTCATCAAGGTTGCTCGTAGTTAGCCAGGTGTCACCTATTTTGATTGCGCCATCGTTACCATGTGAAAGAACATGTACTGCATCAACATCGTTATATAATGCCAGGGTTTCACTGATTTGTTCTATGCCATTTTTATTGCTATCAAGTAAAACAATCTCAAATTTTATTTCACCATCGTTATTGTTATTAAGGTCATCGATGAATGCCTGGTAGTCATCGACAGACTCATCGATAAACACGATTTCCTGGCGTTGTCCTTCGACTAGTACCGCCTGCTGCTGGTGTTCTTCGATAATTTTTGCAGCTGCCTGCTCCTGTTTCACTATCGCCGCTTGCTGTTCTGCGCTCTGCTGTGCCTGTAAGGATACTTCCTCGGCAAATGTCTGTTGTATTTCCACACCAGCAGCAGGTGTTGAAGCTTCAAGAGTACCTTGCCAGTTATCCTGCACATCTGTTGAAAATGCCAGTGAAGATTCGATCTCACCGGTCTTGTATTCGAGATCCCAGTCACCACCGAGAATGCTATTTCCGGTTAAGTCATCACTGGCCGCTACCTCTGTACTGGTCTGCTTTGCCAGCTCATTAACCAGTGACTGGCCATCGGCAGTAGATGCCAGATTACAGCCATAGAGTAGTAAATCACCGTCGTCTACAAAGGCTGCCTGCCATTGTTTTATTTCTTCTGAGCGATTTTTAAGGGCTTGTTTATCTAACTGTGTTGCGCCCAGCTGCAGTTTGCCGCTTTCGCCATGAGAGACAATATGAACAGTATCGAGATTATTGTATGTGGTGAGGGCTTCAGAAATCTGATCGATGCCATCGCGGTGCGCATCGAGCACAACTACCTGTATATTTCTGCCCTGTTGTTGCGTATGAATTATGTCGTTATGCAATTGCTGAAAATTGGGAGCGCGTGAATCGATGATGATCAGTTCACTGCTGTGGTGTATTGCCTGCACGGCAACAGACGATTGCTCAGTATGATTCTGAACAATCAATGTGTTTATCTCGTTATCTCCTGGAACGAATTGTTGTGTCGTTGCAACGCCTGATTCTGTTATTACTGCCAAACCGTCGGCTGATAATAATAATCTGGGCTCCAGTTCCTCGAACACCAGGTTAGCGTTGCTGATTCTGCTTTTTTTATTCAAAAGCGTCTCCAGCCTATGCAGGTAAATTAAACCAGAGCATCACACTCTGAGGTAAAGATTATTTAGTACATTTAGCTGAAGAAGTAATCAGATAATTTTCATAAACTATTCATATGTAGCCTAAATTTAAATGGATTTGAACTAAATAGTTGCTATACATTGTTTTTTCTGCGTTGTGTGGTCATCAATCCTTTATAACAAAATATTGACAAGAATCACCGACATTACCTATATCGCACTTGGCTGTTTTCTTCTTAATCGACTCCTGATCGTCTATCTTTAGTATTCCTGCGTTCAATCCCGAAAGAGTTTGGATCCTGTTTTATTCGTCTGTCTGAATTCACCCTGAGATCTTTCCCGCTACGCATATTATTATCTCCAGCATAAACAGACCGCTACTCGTTATTTAACAAACTAAGTTTAATAGATTCGTCGCATGATTTTTTATATGCAGAAGGTATCAGCGTTGTTAATCTATCTTCCAGTGCAGGCGAATAAGTAATATCCGCCCAATGAGTTTTTACTTTTATCTTTCTCTGCCTCGGCTTCATTTGCACTTCATAACCTTTTTTCCTTAAAACATTTACCCTGTTGAGCGCGGATAGCTTCCTGGTATACACGCCTAACGCAATACGATATTTCCCGTCTTGATATACCATCGCGATATCAGTCACACCGGCTGCCTGCATTTTCCGCATGGTCGAATTGGTCTCTTGCGATGTATTAAATTCATTACTGACAATGAGGTAGTTAGATTTTTCCTCTGTTTCAGTACGTATGCCCGTATGATTTATATCCGGTTCCAGCTCAGCAATCAGCGTATTTAATTCCGACCGTTTTTTGAAAGGCCCTATACTTGAACACATTAAATCATTATTTACAGATGCTGCAGTTGAAGACAAAGACTCATTATCGAGGTTTGTTACCTCATGTATTATCTCTAAGCTGGTATTCAATGTAGAACTTTCGTTTACTACTTCTGTATTATCCGCAGTAACTTCCAGTGGAAGAAAATGCACTTTGCATTTCAGGCCACTGGGTATGGCATGGTCTTTATTGGGCAACGCCAGCCTGACACCAAAGGTACCACTGGCTGCATCAATGACTTTATCGACAACGACAACATCCGCGACAAGTTCAGGGTAATCACCATGCTCGGGCACAATTCTCGCTCGCATGCCCTTGATAATTTTTCCGTAATTTGAAACAAGTGATATAACCTCAATCTTTAGTGGGTCAAGTTGCGCCAGTTTGATAATTGGTTTGGATTCAACAAACTCGCCCTGAGAGAAATAACGTTTAACAACAACACCATCAATAGGGCTTTTAACTTGTCTTAAAGCAAGATTAGCTTTTGCATTCTCTAAATCCAGCTCATATAACTTCATTTCATTGTCTAACTTGTCTCTCTCAGTGAGCGTAATGACTTTTTTTCGATACAAGTCTACTGCACGCTTATTTTCAACCTGACTTAATTTAAGCCGTTCCCGGCTCATTTTCACTTTTACCTGTTCCACATCAGATTTGATTGTTGCAAGCATCTGACCTTTTTTTACTTCATCGCTTCTATCTACAGTTAAAGTATCCAGCACGCCCTCAACCGGACTGCTAACCTCTACCATATGGTTGGGCTCAATCATACAATCGATTGGCGGAATCTCTTCTGCAAAAGCAGCCGCATGCATCAATAATACGATGACGCAAACAATAGTTTTTATATTTAGTTTGTTTAACATGATTCGGTCTTTATTCTGACTCACCGGTGAAACCCAACATGGATTCACGTTTTTCATCTATCTTCATCATCGATTTACGAATCTGGCGATGTTTGTACTCCATTATTCTTTGCGGTATGTTAATTAACGATTTTGCCATGCTATTTGGCCTTACGGTCTCACCAGCAGGCAAGTTACGTTTGTACCGGTAACGCAGCAACATCAGTGTTATGCTACTGAAATACTTGATGACCCCATCATCTTCGATCGAACAGATAACTTTATAACTACCAGGGTCACCCTGCCTGGCACTACGGCCAGCCAGCTGGCGATCAATCCTTCTGGAATCATTTTTTTCACAGCAAATTACATGTAGTCCTCCTGCCAGTTCTGCTGCAGCATCCAGTTTTATATCTGTTCCTCTACCTGCCATATTTGTCGCGACTGTAACGCAGCCGGCTTTTCCTGCTGCAGCGACTATTTCAGCTTCCTGTTCATTAAATCTGGCATTTAATACCTGGTGACTACATTGTCTTAGTTTTAACAATTCGCTGAGGTGCTCAGAGTCCTTAACAGTACGGGTACCAATCAGCACCGGCCTTTTGAGTAGCTGCTTACTCAAGGTATCATCAACTACGGCTTGCCACTTCTCTTCCTGAGTATAGTAGATAACTATTTTTTCGTAATCTCGACGTGAAGGTTTGTTTGTTGGTACCTGGTGAACAGCCAAACCATAGGTATTCCATAATTCACCAGCCACCTCCTTTGCGGTACCCGTCATACCGGACAATTTCAAGTACCGTGAAAAGAAACGCTGGTAACTGATTCTTGCTATTGTTTGATTTTGACCGGTTTGTTCACACTCTTCTTTTTCTTCGATCATCTGGTGCAAACCCGCTTCCCATGAACGATCTGGCATTGAACGGCCAGTATTCTCGTCTATTATTTGCACAGTGCCTTCATCAATTATGTAATGCACATCTTTTTCATAACAATGTAACGCTGACAACGCCTGCTCGACCAGTGCTTTTCTTTTGCGTTCACCACGCCATATTCCGCGCATATTTGCCGTTAGCTCCTGCAAATAATCTTTACCATGTTCGCTAAGCGAAACCTGCTTTGCCTTGATGTCTGCTGAATAATAAATATTATTATCTAACTGTTTTGCCAGCCAGATAGCTTCTCGATGTATTTCTTCCTGTTGATTATTTTCTGATTTGCACGACAGTATCAAGGGTGTTCTAGCTTCATCGATGAATACACTGTCTGCTTCATCGACGACAGCAAAACATAAACCTCTCAATAATAATGTTTCCTTAACAGGCGTGGATTGATACAAAGACGATAATTTAAAATCCAGTTCTGTATTAAATTGCTTGAGCAACATACGGTCACGCAAATAATCAAACACCAGCTGCTTGCTCGTACAATAAGTTATGTCGCAACGATACGCCTGTTGACGTTCCGGTTCGCTCATGCCGTCAACAACACAGCCAACAGTTAGACCTAATCTCGTATAAACCGGAAGCATTAATTCAGCGTCGCGTTTCACCAGGTAGTCATTTACTGTCACAACATGGACCGGCATTCCTGCCATAGCCGCACAACTGGCCGGCAGGGTTGCAGCCAGGGTTTTACCTTCTCCGGTTTGCATTTCTGCAACCATACCTTGCATCATAATCCAGCCACCCAGTAACTGACTTTCGTAATGCGACATATTTAATTCACGTTTCGCAACCTCCTTAATTGTTGCAAATGCGCGACATAACAGTTCATCGTTTAAACCTTTGCTATGCAGTTTACGCTTGATATCAATAATCCATTTATTGAGCTGTGCATCACTCATAGATTTAATGACTGTATGATTTGCATGCACCCGATTAAGCATGTCGCGATGTGATTTTTGATGCGGTTTGACAATGTCTACAAAAACTTTTTTGACACGCTGCACAGTTACTGTCAACCAGCCGGCTGATTGCTGCTTTTTTGTCGGATACTGGCCGTTATAAATACCCGGATGTGGCGCTAACAATGCGCCATTATCATTGAAATAATTATTTGTATATTTTTATTGATTGAACTGGCATAACACTTAAACTTTACCCAGCTCATCCAGAAACAGTTCTTTAAATGAGCGATACCATTGCAAGGCAAACGTTTCATATCCATGCAGAATTTTTACATATACACGCTGTCCAGCAAGCGATGCTTCCAGGTTATCTGGCATGGTCACATCAAATTCAAAATATTGATCTTTAGTTCTAATGCCCTCAGTGTCAAATGGATCGGTTTGAATATCACCGCCACCTTGTTTCGCTAACGCCTTGCTGGGCAAATTAAAAGTTGCAGACGGTAATTCTCTTGTTATATTTGTACGATAAGCTTTATTCATCTGATCAACGAAACGTATCTCAACATTTTCGACATTTTGCCTGACCAGACCAATTGCATTTTGAGGAACAACCACACGAACACTGACTTCATCAAAATTAATAACATAGGCAACAGGATCTCCCTGTTTAAGAAAATGGCCTTCTAACTCATTAGATTTCAACAGTACGAATTCTCCTTCAGTCGGACTTTTTATCACCAGGTCTGCTATCTGTTCCTGCAGGCGATCTATCCTGCCCTGTGTTAAGCGTAATTCTTCCCGAGTGATATCAGCCTGAACGATATCTTCATTTAGCAGTGAGTCATAGGTGATTTCGAGTTCTCGATGCTGCGCCTTAAGTAATTTAAGTTGCATATTAACCAGCGGGTCAACTGTTATTATTAATGGCTCACCGTTATTTACCACTTCACCCTGTTTAACTAATATTGAATTTACAAAACCATCTGCCGATGCTCTTACATAAGATTTTTCCGGCAACCAGACCACACCCTCGGTAACAGTGTTGAGTGGCGCAGGAACAAAGAAGATGAACGCAGTCAGCAAAGCTATAGTGGTCGCAGTTATAGATAATGCCCGTTCACGTCGTTGCATCAAAACCGGACTGCCAAATAAATGCTGCATCAACTTCACAATCGGCATTACTGCTTGCATGAATATTACCCAGATAGCTAATACCACACCAATAAAAAAATACTGGTTTGCAATAAATAATGTAATCACCACCAGCAGGAACAATCGATAGATAAATGCTGCTGCCGCGTAAACGATGAACCAGAGTGGCTCGCCACGTGCGGTTGACGGTGACTCAAGACCCTGCACACCAAAAACATATTTTTGAATTAGATAACCATAGTACTTGTTAGATCTCGGACCCAGAGCAGGAATTTCTATAGCGTCAGACAATACGAAATAACCATCAAACTTTAACAATGGGTTACCATTGAATAACAATGTCGATGCACCGCCAATCAACATAACATTAAACAAGATATCACTAACCAGGCCTTGCTGAATATTCAACCAGATTAACAAGGCAATAGAAGCCAGCAGCAATTCAACAACAATACCCGCTGCACCGACAATCATACGTTTATATTTTGAACGAAATGAAGATGCTGCTGAGGCATCGACATACGGCACTGGCATAAGCACAAGTAACATTATGCCAAATTCATGTACTTCACCTCCCCATCGTTTGACAGCAAAGCCATGCCCCAGCTCATGTATTGCTTTAATAACTGGATAAACCAGCCACATCAAAAACAAATTAGTGGCTGACAAAGCATTTTCTGCTGCATGATTACTCAGTACTTCCCAGTTACGAAGCATCTGCAGCGCAGCAAATAAAATGATAGTTAATATGATAAAACCTGCAAAACGCGTAAACAGCGGCGCTGCATAAGACAAATATTTTTGCAGGAAAGCATCTGGATCCAGTAATGGAAAGCGCAATGCCATGGGGTTGCCAAAACGGGATTTTAACGATTGTTTGCGTCTTTTATTACGCCTGTCGATTAACTCCTGAATATCAGGCGTAATATTGGCCAATAAATGATTGGCAAAGTGTAACGTTCCCAGTAAACGAATAATTTCGTCCTGAGTCGGTGCGTCGTCAGCTAATTCTTCGTGCAGAATTTCCCATATATCATTAACCGTACGCCGTCCATTAATCAGTCGGATGAAATTATAGGCCGCCTCGTTAAAACGATGATGTTTACCGGTCGTGTCATCACGCAATATGTACCAGATGGTATTACGATAACGGTGTTGATTGACGCGTATATGGCTACGTAAAGATAACTTTGCATTAGCGACGCGGTACCAGTGTGAGCTAAGAAGCTGTTCTGCCATAAGCTACCACCAGGACCAAAGCTTTAATCTTATCCAGTCGACCATTTTATGCGTCCATATCCATGAAACCTGTCGTTTACCAACACCGATCTTGCCAACGCCCTGCATACCAGGACGTAAAAATTCTGGTGGTGTTAGCAGTGAGGCTTCAACCTGAAAATAGTTGATGCCGTTTTCAGTAACAGAAACCGGCGTGATTTTCAACACTTCCATTTCGAAGGTTTCTTCTGCAGCTGCTGACAGTGTTAATTCACCACGCATGCCTATGGCAATTTCCGAAACGTCCGATTCATCCACTTGTAAAACAATACGATAATTTTCTAATGGTGATACTTTATATAACACTTGCCCACGTTCGACGGGTGAGCCCAGCGCACGGGTGTAATCACCACTAACGATCACTCCAGATATCGGTACTGAGATCACTGTACGGTTTAGTTTCTGTTCTAATATTTCCAGCTGTGCTTCTGCCTGTGATAACTGAGCACGTAAAATTCCAATTTGTGACAAATCATGTAATGCCAGCGCTTGCCTGTATTCTTTGGATATCTGCTTATGCTTACCGAGCCATTTCCGCTTTTCCAGTTGCAAATCACGGTCGTCTAACGTAGCTAGCGCAACGCCCTGCTGCACAATATCACCAGGTCTGGCGGAAGCTTCCTTAATAAAACCATTTTCCGGCGAGGTAACGACCCTTTCAATTGCACCTTCTAGCGTAGCGTCTGCAGAGATTTTATAGTCCCAATGCATAAAAAACATCAACACAAAAGCCGTGACTATAAGTACAGATATAAACTTGACACCCAGATAGCCGTCGCCAAATACTCCGGACAATAAACTTCTGCCTGATTGTTTGAGTTTTGCTGAAATGGGCCTGTCGTTTAAACAGCGATAGTGTAATATTGGCGCAAGCAGTGACGCCAGTTGCTCACATAGTTCTTTTGTATATTCATCAAAAGCCGCCACTTCACCCTGCCGCTCGAACATAATCGCACCGATGGCTTCATCATTTACAATCAGTGGGACAGTGCAGATATATTCACCCGTGTGCTGCCTGACCAGCGCATCGTGTTCCTGGGTGCGGTAGTAACTATTCGCTTCAGGTGGAAATAACAAAGTTTCCTGTTGATCTATTGCTTCCTGCATGGCTGCTTCAATACATTTGGCAATGTTTTGTCGTGTCTCATGGTGTGTACTATTTGAAATAGCATCAACATGCACATTATGATTATCAACAAACCCTATACTCACCCGCTCACACTGCAGCCTGCTCGCAAGTTCAGATGTTACCGCCATTGTAGCTTCAGAAGAATGTGATTGTGATAAAGCCATCGCAGTGACTTTTAATACAGTCTCTGCATGCCGTGAACCAGCTCCAATCGATAATTGTGACAGGCAACTTAACCATGCAATTGATGATTCAACCTGTGACAGATAATCGCGTGACTTAAATAAGCGATCATGAATGAATTCAAAACATACGGCACCAATAAGCTGTTGATTAATAATTAATGGCGCAACAACAAGATAAGATTTACTGTTAATGTCAGTGACTGTCGCTGATTTAGCATTAACGACTGAAGATTTCAGCTCTACCAACTGTTCTGCTGTCAGAGTCGTTACCACTGATTTACGACGCATAACAACAGCCTTCACGATATCATGCACATGTTTCGACTGACTAAACTTTTCAGATGTACTTTCAGCAACTGAAAACGATTCGCTACCCTGTTCATTTAAAAATAAACAGGCATTAGCGATACCACTCAATTGCTGTTGTGCAAATGAGAACCAGATTTGTACTAAATTATTTGACACGCTTCCCCAGACTTAAATAATAACTTCGCCAAGTTATTAGCTAAAAGTGTAATAGATCATTTAGTTATCCTGAGTATAGATGTATCTTTATATTTTTCCGGTATTCAGATTATATACACACAAGGAAACGCTATCGTAATTTCATATAGGGTTATGTCAGTCAGGAACCGGCTATTTTCAGGAGCTTAAATGCAAGCTTCTGATTAAACCGACATCAGGTAATCGATTATTTTTTACAGACAAAATAAACATCTGAGTATATAAGTCACGAAAATATCACCGCGGGACAAGAGAAATAAAAAAGCAGCAACTGATAACTTAGTAACTGCTTTTTTTATTGTACTAAATAAGGCGCGCCTGGAAGGATTATCACCTACTTCCATGTAGGTGACCCTACGGGCCATCCGCAAAAGAGGCGGATGTTAAAAATCGTTCCTGACGATTTTTTCGAACAGAGGTTCAAACCAAAGCTTCCAGACTCACCTGATATTGTCGTTATAACTCGCTGAATATCGTAGAGAGTAATATCATTAACTACGTTGACTCTGTTGTTTATTGGTGTCATTAAAAAGTTGCATTCTCCTGAATAATCTAGTTGATAAAGTCCCATTATGGGACTATTATTCAGAATATGAGAATCATCGCTTTATCAACATTGAAAGCGTTTTGGGAAGATAACCCGGAATACATGGATGCCAGGGAACCAACACTAGCATGGTATCGTCAGGCTTTGAGTGCGGATTGGACTGCTCCTGCCGATGTAAAGCAGGACTTCCGTAATGCCAGCATCCTGAAGGATGGCTGGGTCGTCTTCAATATTGCGGGTAATAAATACCGGTTGGTTGTATGGATTAACTACGCCTACCGAGTGGTTTATATTCGCTTTATTGGCACCCACTCTCAGTACGACAAGATTGACGTACAAACCATTTAGTTTTATTTGAATACGCCGGAGGAAAACACTATGGACATCAAACCCATTAAAACTGATGCCGACTACCGAGCGGCATTAAAAGAAGTTGAAAGCCTGATGATGGCTGCTCCAGATTCGCCAGAAGGTGAAAGACTGGATGTAATGGTTACCCTTATTGAAGCTTATGAGGCCAAACATTATCCATTGGATTTACCAGATCCTGTGGAAGCTATTAAATTTGAAATGGAGCGAAAAGGCTTAACGGTCAAAGATCTGGAGCCAATGATTGGCAAGAGTAACCGCGTCTATGAAATTTTGAATCATAAACGTTCGCTGACGTTGAAAATGATCTGGAAGCTCCATGAAGGTTTAGGTATTCCTGCCGAGTCACTGATCAAGCCGCCGCAAGCCCATGCCAGATAGAGCTCCGGGAAACAGTATACTTAATTCATACGATGCCAAGTGAAATGTGTATACTGTCTCCGAAACTCATTTATACCGAAACTGTTACCTATGTCTCCGGTATAAAGTGTTACCTATGTGACCAGAACAGACCCTTTGTTATTTGGCGCGCCTGGAAGGATTACTCCGGGCTCCTGCCCTACGCCCTTTGGGCCATCCGCAAAAGAGGCGGATGTTGAAAATCGTTCCTGACGATTTTATCGAACCAGGTGACGAACAATTCCTTTCAATACAACGAACAATAAAAAAGCCCCCTCAAAAAATCGAGGGGGCTTTTTTATTTGGTGTGTCTGGAAGGATTATTTCGGGCGTCCTGCCCTTCACCCTACGGGCCATCCGCAAAAGACGCTGATGTTTAAAATCGTTCCCGACGATTTTATCGAACCAGGTGACGAACAATTCCTTTCAATACAACAAACAATAAAAAAGCCCCCTCAAAAAATCGAGGGGGCTTTTTTATTGTATGGCGCGCCTGGAAGGATTCGAACCTCCGACCGCTCGGTTCGTAGCCGAGTACTCTATCCAGCTGAGCTACAGGCGCATAAATTGTCGTTTTGGCTGTAAGGGGCGCAATTATCTAGGTTTATTGCTACTACGTCAATGTAAATGGCGGAGAAAGAGGATTATTCCGGGCTCCCTGCCCTCCACCCTTCGGGCCATCAGCAAAAGTCGCTGATGTTCAAAATTGTTCCTGACAATTTTGTATTCCGGGCTCCCTGCCCTCCACCCTTCGGGCCATCAGCAAAAGTCGCTGATGTTCAAAATTGTTCCTGACAATTTTGTCGAACCAGAGGTTCTAACCAAGTCCTCTTTAGCCTTTATATTCTTAACAATGCACCAGTTTTTACTGGTGCATTGTTAAGAATATGGCGGAGAAAGAGGGATTCGAACCCTCGATAGAGCTATAAACCCTATACACCCTTAGCAGGGGCGCGCCTTCAGCCGCTCGGCCATTTCTCCGGTGTTTCTAATTTTTCGTGTATGAACACGTCCTGGTTGACTCTGTGCCAGGCGCACCCCTGTCGGGAAACGCGTTACAAAATACTTCCTGTATTTTGCCCTTCGGGCCATCAGCATAAAATCATGATGTTCAAAATCGTTCCTGACGATTTTGTCAGCCGCTCGGCCATTTCTCCGGTGTTAATCTTATTTTACGTGCATCAACACGTCCTGGTTTTCTCTGTGCCAGGCGCACCCCTGACGGGAAACGCGTTACAAAATACTTCCTGTATTTTGCCCTTCGGGCCATCAGTAAAATCATGATGTTCAAAATCGTTCCTGACGATTTTGTCAGCCGCTCGGCCATTTCTCCATTCTTATTTTAGTTTAGCGTGTATCAACACGACCTGGTTGACTCTGTGCCAGGCGCACCCCTGCCGGGAATCGCGTTACAAAATACTTCCTGTATTTTGCCCTGCGGGCCATCACATAAAACGTGATGTTCAAAATCGTTCCTGACGATTTTGTCAGCCGCTCGGCGCACATTAATTTATTATGGCTCCGAAATTATTAAATTGTTTTATTTGTAACACTGCCTGTAGTTTTCTGTACCAGGACACTCCCCTTCGGGGATCGCGTTACTTCGGGCTGATACAATAAAAAACAGATATGCATCGCCACATCGGGTGCGAAGCATACCTGTCTTCTGTTTACAGGTAAAGCCTTTTAATTGGCACGTCAAACAAACATGTTAGTCAGAATCCGGGGACGCCTGCTCAGCTTTTATACGTTCATAAATTTCTTCACGATGTACAGCAACCTCTTTGGGTGCATTGATACCAATTCTTACCTGATTACCTTTTACACCAAGCACAGTGACAGTAACTTCATCACCAATCATTAATGTTTCACCTACGCGACGGGTTAATATCAACATATTTCCTATTCTCCATGTTGTATTAAAAATTTAAGAAAACGAACAGCGCGAGTGCTCATTTTCTTACCGTGTCCCCTCCAATTTATACACATAAGGGCGATGTGTAATTGTGACATCAAAAATACATTAATGTTACAGAAATATTTCGCTAATTTTACAGGCTTTTTAGATACCCGTCACTAGCCAGGCCAAAAGCTTCATGCAAAGAACGCACACCCAGTTCAAGGTACTTTTCATCAACAACCACTGAAATTTTAATTTCAGATGTCGAAATCATCCGTATGTTGATGTTTTCTTTTGCTAAGGTATCAAACATGAGGCTTGCAATACCGGCGTGTGAACGCATACCGACACCGACCAGTGATATCTTGACGATGGCATCATCACCCGTCATTTTTTCCGCACCCAGTTCCTTAGACACTTTTTTCATCAAGTTGTATGCTGTTTCATAATCGTTACGATGCACAGTAAAGGTAAAATCGGTAGCACCATCTTCAGAGATGTTCTGTATTATCATGTCAATTTCGATATTGGCATCGGTCACCGGGCCTAATATTTTAGAAGCCACACCGGGCTGGTCGGGCACACCACTGATGGTTAACTTTGCTTCATCACGGTTAAACGCGATACCTGAAATTAAAGCCTGTTCCACGTTATTATCCTCCAGTGCAATTAGCGTACCCTCACCTTCTTCAAAAGATGACAGCACACGTAATGGGACATTATATTTACCCGCAAATTCCACCGCGCGGATTTGCAGAACTTTTGAACCCAGACTAGCCATTTCCAGCATTTCTTCAAAAGTTATTTGTTCTAGTTTTCTTGCTTTCGGCTCAACACGCGGGTCAGTAGTATAAACACCATCGACATCGGTGTAGATCTGGCACTCATCGGCTTTTAAAGCTGCCGCGATTGCTACTGCAGTCGTATCCGAACCGCCTCGGCCCAGTGTGGTGATATTGCCATCTTCATCAACGCCCTGAAAACCGGCAACCACTACCACACGGCCTGCCTCCAGATCAGCTTTCATTTTTTTACTCTGGATTTTTCTAATGCGTGCCTTGCCATGTGCATTATCAGTCACCATGCGAATTTGCGTGCCGGTATAAGAGCGTGCATCACAGCCCCTGTCCAGTAAAGCCATGGTCAACAACGCAATGGTTACCTGTTCACCAGTGGAGACGATAACATCCATTTCACGTGGATGAGGTTTTTTACTTATCTCGCGGGCAAGTGCAATCAAACGATTTGTTTCACCACTCATTGCAGATACGGCAACAATAACTTTTACGCCGCTTTTTGCAAGCGCAGCGACCTTATCAGCGACATTGCCGATTTTTTCGATACTACCAACCGAGGTGCCACCATATTTTTGAACAATCAGGGTCATGAAGTGTAAGGTCTAATTATGTGCCGTTGAAAAAAAGAGGAGGAGTATATAAGTTTTGCCTAATCCTTGCAATGAATCAAAGGCTTAGAGATTGTAAACCTATTGTCCACAGATGAACGCAGATGAACACAGATTTAAAGACTATTTTTTGTTTTTTTCTTTTCTCTCTTTGTGTTTATCGTGGCTAATAAAAATCTTTAAATACATAATTTTTTACAGGTAACGCAAAAAAAGTACAATGCTTTAAAAATAAAAGAGTTTTTATCTGTGTTCATCTGCGTTCATCTGTGGACAGTAAAGTCTTTAAAGTTGACTTTGCAACCAGCTCTTTGCTGCAGCCAATGCCTGTGGAATGGCGGCCGGATTGGAGCCACCGGCCTGTGCCATGTCCGGGCGGCCACCGCCTTTACCACCAACTTCTGCGGCAGCAATATTAACCAGCTCACCAGCTTTAACTTTTGCGGTTAAGTCTTTTGTGACGCCAGCAATTAATTTCACTTTTCCGGCGTCTTCGCTGGCAAGCACAATTGCTGCAGAGCCCAGTTTATTTTTCAACTGGTCCAGGGTATCACGCAGGGTATTACTGTCTGCACCGTCAAGTTTTGCGGTTAACACTTTAACACCGGCGATATCTTCCGCCTGGCTGGATAAATCACTGCCCGCCTGTGAGGCCATTTTTCCTTTTATCTGGGTAAGCTGTTTTTCCTGCTCTTTGAGTTTTTGAATTAACTGCTCTACTTTACTGTTTACTTCATCGCGACTGCTTTTTAATAGTTGCGCAAGTGAATCCAGTTGCTGGTCTTTATTTTCCACCCAGTTGACCGCGGCTTCACCGGTTACCGCTTCAATACGGCGAACACCAGAAGCAATGCCTGTTTCTGCAATGACCTTAAAGAAACCAATATCGCCGACACGATTGACATGCACCCCACCACACAATTCTGTAGAAAATGTCTTATTTTCGAGCTGGTCTCCCATCGTTACTACACGCACAACATCATCGTATTTCTCACCAAACAGGGCCATGGCGCCGGATGCTTTTGCCGCTTCCAGTCCCATCTCATTTGCCATCGCTTCGCTGTTGCCTCGGATTTGCGCGTTAACTATTTGTTCAATCTGCTTCAGCTCTTCTTTTTTCACCGGCTCAAAATGGGAGAAATCAAATCGCAGTTTTTCAGCATCCACCAGCGAACCTTTCTGCGAGACATGCTCACCTAGAACCTGGCGTAATGCGGCGTGCATTAAATGTGTTGCCGAGTGATTGCGGCTGATTGCTTTGCGGCTTTCAAAATCAATTTCTGCGCTAAGTTCATCGCCTTTTCTAATAGAGCCCTTCTGTACTTCACCAATATGTAAAATACTCTTGCCCTGTTTTTGCGTGTCCTTCACGATAAAACAGGCGCCGGCGGCAGAAGTAAGCAAACCGGTATCACCCACCTGTCCGCCTGATTCACCATAGAAAGGGGTCTCATCAAGCACAACAATCCCACGATGGCCTTCAGCTAATTCATCAACAGGCTCGGCGCCGGCAAACAGCTCCTGCACTTTGCTACTCTGCTTAACCTGTTCGTAACCCGTGAAAACAGTATTGCACTCAACCTTTACATCGTCGTTATAATCCTGGCCAAACTGGCTGGCGCTGCGTCCACGTTCACGTTGCGCCTGCATACAGGACTCAAAACCCTGTTCATCGATTTCCAGTCCACGTTCACGTGCAATATCTGCGGTCAAATCAACGGGGAAACCATAGGTGTCATAGAGTTTAAACAGGGTTTCACCTGAGATAATTCCACCTTCCTGTTTGTTCCCCTGTAATTGCGCTATGTCTTCTTCGAGAATTTTCATGCCATGATCAAGCGTTTCGGCAAAACGCTCTTCTTCCATCTTTAGAACTCGCTCGACATTGGCCTGTGCTTTGACCAGCTCCGGATAAGCCTCACCCATGACTTCGACCAGTGGCTGCACCAGTTTGTAGAAGAACAGCTTATCCATACCTAATTGATGACCATGACGGCAGGCGCGGCGAATAATACGGCGCAGTACATATCCTCTGCCTTCATTGGAAGGCATAACATCATCAACACATAAAAAGGCGCAGGAGCGGATATGGTCGGCAATAACACGTAGTGATTTATTTTCCAGGTCAGTGGTATTGGTCACTTTCGCTGCGGCTTTAATTAAATGCTGAAACAGATCGATGTCATAATTATTATGAACGCCCTGCAGAATGGCGGCCAGCCGCTCCAGCCCCATGCCGGTATCGACTGAGGGGGCTGGCAGGTTTTTCATCTCACCATCAGCGGTGCGATTGTACTGCATGAAAACCAGGTTCCAGATTTCTATATAGCGGTCACCATCTTCGTCAGGCGTACCCGGCGGCCCGCCCCAGATATCTTCACCGTGGTCATAAAAAATCTCGGTACAGGGGCCGCAGGGCCCGGTATCACCCATCGCCCAGAAATTATCGCTTTCGAATTTTTTGCCGGGTTTATCGCCAATACGACTAAAACAATCAGCACTAACACCAATTGTATTCAGCCAGATATCCGCCGCTTCATCGTCATCTTCATACACCGTGACCCAGAGCTTCTCAGCAGGCAGACCGACTACTTCGGTCAAAAATTCCCAGGCGTACTTGATGGCGTCTTCTTTAAAATAATCACCAAAACTGAAGTTACCCAGCATTTCAAAAAAGGTGTGATGGCGTGCGGTATAACCCACGTTTTCCAGGTCGTTATGTTTACCGCCGGCGCGCACACAACGCTGACTGGATGTCGCACGGCTATAGCTGCGTTTATCACGCCCCAGGAAAACATCTTTAAATTGCACCATGCCGGCATTAGTAAACAATAAAGTAGGATCATTTCCAGGCACCAGGGAACTGCTGGCAACAACCTCGTGCCCCCTGTCTTTAAAGAAGGTAAGAAACGCCTGCCTTAGTTTCGCACTACTGTCTACACTTGTTTTCATATTATAATTATCTTTAATAAAGAATAATAACTAATTGTTTTAATTATCTTTGTATTTGTCATTTATGGCCTGATATATCATATCAAGTGTAAAACCGCGGTATTGTAAAAAACGAATTCGCTTTGCCTTATCGCTATAATCCTCGATGGATTTATTCTTGTATTTTTTCAGGTATTGCTGGTTCAATAGTTGCCACCAGCTATCATCATCTGCCTGCAAATAATCATCAATAATACTCTCCTTAACGCCACGCTCATTCAACTCCATTGAAATGCGAACCGGACCAAATCCTTTTTTCTGGCGCATTCGAATATAGGCTTCTGTGAAACGCTCGTCTGATAACCAGCCGCCTTGCTGTAATTCAACAATAGCCTGGTTTATCTCTTTCTCATCAAAATCACGTTGCGCCAGTTTATTGTGAATCTCAAATGCTGAATGTTCACGTCGAGATAGTAACTTTACAGCAACAGATTTTGCACTCAAGGCCTGCACCTGAAAATCATATTTATAAAGATATAGATGAAATAAAAACTCCCGACGTGCGGGAGCTAAAATTCTGTCATCATGATGATGAGCGTTGGGATTGCTTGCGTATCAAATAGCATAACGACCAACGATTCTTCAACTATCCTTCAGAACTGACAGCAGATTACTCATAAGTCTAGCTCAATCAGACCACAGTCATTACGCTTCTTCTAATACACTATCTTCAACCGCACCTAACTCAGCTTCTTCATCAGTGGTTTTTGGTTTGGCTAATAATTTGTCACGTAAAGTCTTTTCAATGGTATTGGCGATATCCGGATTTTCTTTCAGAAAAGTACGGACCTTTTCTTTACCCTGACCAATCTTGTCACCATTGTAACTGTACCAGGCGCCAGCTTTTTCAATCAATTTATGTTCGACACCCAAATCAATCAGTTCGCCTGCACGGGAAATACCTTCGCCATAAAGAATTTCAAAGTGGGCAAGTTTGAATGGTGGAGCGACTTTGTTTTTAACCACTTTAACCTTAGTCTCATTACCTACAATTTCATCGCCCTGCTTGATCGCGCCGATACGACGAATATCCAGACGAACAGAGGCATAGAATTTAAGTGCATTACCGCCGGTTGTGGTTTCCGGACTGCCAAACATAACGCCAATTTTCATACGGATCTGGTTGATAAAGATAACCAGTGTATTGGAACGTTTGATATTCGCGGTTAACTTGCGTAATGCCTGTGACATTAAACGCGCCTGAAGACCCATGTGCGAGTCACCCATATCGCCTTCAATTTCCGCTTTTGGGGTTAATGCCGCTACCGAGTCAACCACCACGATATCAACTGCGCCAGAGCGGACCAGCATATCGGTAATTTCCAGCGCCTGCTCACCGTTATCCGGCTGTGACACCAGTAATTCGTCAATATTAACACCCAGTTTTTCAGCATATTGCGGATCCAGCGCATGTTCCGCATCAACAAATGCTGCGGTACCGCCAATCTTCTGCATTTCGGCAATAACATGAAGTGCTAAGGTTGTTTTACCTGAAGATTCCGGCCCGTAAATTTCGACCACACGACCCCTGGGAAGACCGCCGATACCTAAAGCAATATCAAGATTTAAAGAACCGGTTGAAACAGTATCTATATTTGGTATGGCGCCTTCATCGCCCATACGCATGACAGATCCTTTGCCGAATTGACGTTCAATTTGAGATAAAGCAGCAGCAAGCGCCTTTTTACGATTGTCGTCCATTAATAACTCCTCTGAGTGTGTTTGTTAGTGTAAAAATAAGTCTGAAGATTATCACATAGAAAATTGTCATCAGATAGCCCTCAGTTATTGAAAATAGATTTTTTTATGTTTTTATTTTTTATTTCTAAGGGGTCGGCGTCAAATTCTCCATAGCTATAAACTATTCTCTGATCAGATGAATTTGACGCCGACCCCCTGCACAGTTGGCAAAACAGGATAAACTACGGAATATCCACATCAACACCGCTTGATACAGCACCTTTTATTATGACAACAAAAACCCTGTTTTCGATAATCGAATCTGCCACCCATCCCAATTTCGCCGAACTGTATTCATCACTCGGCATAAAAGAAACCAAAATTAATTCGATGAGAAAAGCCATTGCTGCATTAAAAAAACAGCAGCCTGATTTTCTGGTTGCCGAGTTTTTTTATGGTTATGGTAATAACTACGCCGGGGTAAACATCAGCAATCTGGATGTTTTATTATATAGCCTGCAAAAATATTCTGCCGACACAAAAGTCATCGTTCTGGTTGATAAAAGCGAACAGCAGTACGTTGACAAACTAAATAATATCATTACGTTACATGATGTTCTTAAAGCTCCTGTTAACAAAGAAAAAATGCAAAAATCATTGACTCGTTAGAATTTTTCAATCGCAGCCACGCTAACACTGCCAACTGCAAACTGACTACTGCCAACTTTTTTAAGAGCAAACCAGCAAATCAAGCAAACTATTTAATGCCTGAGCGATTGACTGTTTTCGCACTTCTTCCCTGTCACCTGCAAAATTAAATGGCCTGGCGAATGCAGACTTATCACGCTTGCCCCAGCTCAACCAGACCAGTCCTACCGGTTTATCTTCACTGCCACCGTCCGGTCCGGCAATCCCGCTGACACTGACGGCAACGTCTGCCTCGGTATGAGAAAACAAACCATCTGTCATCTCCAGAACCGTTTCACCACTAACTGCGCCAAACTCTGACAGGGTATCAGCACTGACATCTAGCAGGCTGTGCTTGGCTTCGTTACTGTAGCTCACCACAGAACCCGTAAACCATGCAGAACTGCCGGGAATATCGGTAATTATCTTTGCCAGCCAGCCACCGGTACACGATTCAGCCGAGGCCAGCTTCAAGCCTTTTGCTATTAAACATTCACCGAGTTGTTCAGCCAGATCTCTTAATTCCTGTTCTGTTGGCACGATACAGATTCCTCACTAATATACTTTTTAGCTGATAAATAAGTTCAGGCATACTTTAAAGGACAGCATGACATCACACCAGTAAATCTTATAGAACAGTTCTCACGTCTACCCCGTTAGCGGAACCACAGAATGTGGTTAGCACGGATAGCGGACATACATTTGAAATACTCAGGTAATTGATCTACGGTAAACCATTCGCACCACAGGCTACCAGTGGATTCGGACCTCCAAAACCGCCTGCTCTGAACTGCGGTACACCACCAGTGAGATTTCCCCTACCTTGATCACCGTTCCCTTTTCCGGGATCCGGTGAGTTCTGTCAAGGGTCAGCCCGGCGAGTGTTGTATAACTCCCTTCAGGCAGCTCAATTTTCAGTTTTTCACACAGTTCATCGAGTGAGATACGGGCATTTACGATATATTCTTTTTCACCCAGGCGTCGAATCCAGCCGTCGGTATCTTCAAATTCCAGCCAGAATGCCAGATCCACGTTGTGTCTGCCTCGTATAAGTTGTTCGGGTTGCGCATATTATCAGCAGTTGGTGGAAAAACCGTAAAAACAACAGTTTCCTATTGACAGCTAATGACTACGCTCTGAGTTTTTAGTCACTGCCAGATCAGATCACCCAGATCAGATTAAAGTCCGTACAGCTTATATATCGGGCCGAGGTTCATTAGAATTCCACTCGTCAATATTCACACCGCGACCATCTTTCTTCAGGGTAAAGTCAACACCGGCACACAGGTGCGGATACTTCTCATGTATCTTCTTACAAATCTCCATAGCCTCATCATTCGATTGCATCATAAGCAGGTTCTTTGCCAGGATACGCATTCTTAACTCGGTTGCGGCCTTATTTCTTCCAATCATAATGACGACAATGATAAACACGATAATGACAGTTACTGCAGATATTGTTAATGCATCATACGACATGGCCGTTCCTCTAAGTTTTGATCGATCATACAGTGGTAGCTTGAGTATAGCTATTATGGGCATCCATAAAATTACCCAAAAAATATATGATGGCTAGCATAACAAGTTTGTTCATTCATGCAAATAACCTGTTGCTAAATCATGGCGGGCCGCCAGTCTGGTGACAGTATGCCAGCCAGCAAGCAGTAAATACTAAAGTGGCATTAGATATGTCAAACGTAATGTCTGGTTTGAATGGTACTTGCTTATGACGAAATTCCCGTCATTGCGAGTGATAACAAGGCACTAATTTTGCCAGGAGCAAAATTGAGTGCGTTTTGTGCAGCCCGTCTGACTCCATTAAACATGTCAATATTCTTTACATAATCAAATCGAGATTGGATAAGTTTCACATAAGATATTATGTAGCATACTGAAAAATAATAAGATTTTATTATGGGCATGACATTTGCTTCGTAAAAGGTATTATGCAAGAAAACTTATTAGCAGAACTGGACTTTGATACAGCTATGGAACTGGCGCAGACTGATCCTGAAGCTTTTGAACGGTATCGCCAGGATATTGTCGAGGCCATGATTGCCAGTGCACCGGAGAGTAAACGGCAACATTTACGCTGCTTACAATGGCGTATCGATCAGGAGCGAAAACGCGCCGCCAGCCCCATGGCAGCATGTGTGAAGATTTACCTGATGATGTGGGATTCTGTTGTTTTGGAGGGTGGCCTTATCGACACCATGCATAATGCCCACAACACACCACACAAAAAGGAAAGACTACAACCCAAGGCAAAGGTACTAGCATTACCCAGGGTGACCGCTACCGAGAGTTCTTCCGAGTCATAAATACCCAGTGCAACATGCCCAGTACAAAATGCCCTGTATAAAAAACTCAGGCCAATCTGACTTCACGTAATAAGGGTTTGAGCGCAGGGTTATCTAATATTATAAAAATTGCTGCCTAACCCGGTTATTCTTGTACGCTATTAGTTCTTCTTTAACTTCAGGTCCCACAAAATGTTTTATGCACTATCTCATCCGGTTGTGGTGGTTGCATATAGACTGCCTTACCCGGTTGAACTTCATACGGTTGTTGCAGGACTTCATGTAATGCATGAAACACGGAAAAATCACCATGATCTTCTGCTGCCCGTATCGCCGCTTCAATCAAATGATTTCGGGGTATATAGACAGGGTTAACGCTCTGCATCATGATTTTTCTGGCATCATCTTCGCTGGCTTCCAGGCGTAAGCGCTGGCGCCATTTAGTGAGCCACTGGATGATAGCTTTCGCATCATCGAATAAGGCCAGCATGGCATCGTCACTTGCGGCATCCATGTCGAGCAGGGAAAGCTGGTAAAACGTCAGGGTGAAATCGGTATTACTGCTGTCCATGATGGCAAACAACTCTTCAATCAGCGCCCTGTCATCATCGAATTCAGACTTGAGTCCGAGTTTGGTGCGCATCCCCGTTATCCAGTTGTTCTGGTAGTAACTAACAAACATTTGCAGGCGTTGCTGCGCAATTTTGACAGCAGTATCTGTATCTGAATCGAGTAATGGCAGCAGGCACTCGGCAAACCGGGAGAGATTCCATAAACCGATATTCGGCTGTTTGTTATATGCATAACGCCCATAATGATCGATGGAGCTGAACACCTGGTCATGCGCATAATGATCCATAAATGCACAGGGCCCATAGTCAATGGTTTCACAGGCAATCGACATGTTATCGGTATTCATCACGCCATGGATAAAGCCAAGTTGCATCCATTGTGCAATCAGTGCCGCCTGCCCCTCGATGACCGCATCCAGTAAAGCAAGGTACGGGTTTTCGGCATCCTTCAAATGTGGATATTGATGCTCGACAACATAGTCAGCGAGGCGGGCAAGACCCGCCCTGTCATCTCTGGAGAGAAAATACTCAAAGGTACCAATGCGAACAAAGCTGGCTGCAACCCGCGTAATAACGCCTCCCGGCAATATCCGTTCCCGGTAAACGGCCTCACCTGTCGATACCGCGGCCAATGCACGTGTCGTCGGCACACCCAGCCTGGCCATGGCTTCGCTCACCAGGTATTCACGCAACACCGGCCCGATGGCAGCACGACCGTCACCGTTGCGTGAAAAAGCAGTCTTCCCGGTCCCCTTCATATGAATATCAAAACAGCGTCCGCCCGGTCCCAATACCTGGCCAAGAAGTATCGCGCGGCCATCACCAAGATCAGGAGAAAAGTGTCCGAACTGATGCCCTGAATAGGCCATCGCCAGGGGCTGTGCATCCTCAGGTATCCGATTGCCTGCAAATACAACCGGGTCCGCTGAACCCAAAGCCGTTTCAGCAAGCCCCAGTTCATCACCCAGAGCGCGGTTATAAATAATCAGTTGCGGGTTCTGCACAGGTGTTGGCTTGATCGACTGGTAAAACTCTCGACCAAGATCGTAGTAACTGTTTTTAAAGGGATTTGTTTTCAAAGAAAAAAGGAGCGCAACATAATGGCGGTGATATAAATAGAAGTATACGCATTATGCCTGTTGCGACAGCACTGACCAACCCACTACTAAATGTGGGTTTCAGCAGAAGAAGTTGTCTGATATTGCTTAAATTAACTGTCCGTGGAAGTCAGTATGCTTTAGCCTGTCCACGACTTGTGCTATTTGTCTGCATGTTCCTGTTCCTTTTTCTCTGCTATTTCAGCCCTGTGTTTATCATCTGCCAGCTTTTTACGGATATAGCCGGGTATCGGCCTTGTTTCACCCTGTGTAAGCCAATGCCGGGTATGTGCCATTTCAGCTAAATGCTGTATACGATGATCGGTATCTGGATGGGTGCTTAAAAACTGCGGAATTTCCAGGCCATTCTCCTGCTGTTCCTTTTTTAGTATTTCAAATAAATCGGTTGCAGCCTGTACATGTTTGTAATAAGCATTTAAAACTTTAATACCTTCATCATCTGAGGCCTGCTCCTGGTCCCGGTCAAAGCTCAACATGGTGATCATACTTGTATCTGTTAACACGTTGCTCACTGCATCTGATGACTGACCCAGTACCGTGCTAAGCACCAGCCCGATAACAAAGCCCTTGCCCATGGCTTTAACAGGATGTCTCAGCTTCACATGACCTACTTCATGTCCTAACAACATGACCAGTGAGTTTTCGTTAGGTAATTTTTCCAGTAGACCACGATATATCATTAGGTGACCGCCCAATGTTGCCATTGCATTGACAATGTCCTCATCAATGTAGTGTACTGTTATTTTCATATCCTCAGGTAGATTCATGTGCGGCGTAATTTTATCTGCCAGTAGCTGAAGGTATTCGTCTACCTCATTGGTTTCAGCGTTTAATTTATCTGCAACAGAGCGTGAGATCGAGGTTTCGACTTCAAAGGGTATGTATTGCGCCAGCCAGTCAACCGAGACTGCGAGGAAAGCAGTAATGAAGATGACTGCGCCAAGAACGACTGTTAGTAAAAAAGAAAATTCTTTTAGTGGATGGCTATCGGTTGTGTTTATACCTTCCGGTATTTCTGGATTGTGATATTTCAGTGTGCAACCTCCTGTGAGCCAGCAGGTATTAAAGCTGTCCCATAAGCGAGTACTTCTATTGAACCGATTTTGCCTTTTGCACTTTTTGAAATAGATGCCGTTTCCAGCTTTATATTAAAAATTTTATCTGCTCCCAGAGTGCTGGCTTTTTCTTTCATTCGTAAAATGGCTTCACGTCTGGCCCGGTCTAACAGGCTTTCATACGAAATCACTCTGCCGCCAATCAGTGTGCGCAGTGACGCCAGAAAACGTTTGAAATAATCAACAGAAATGACCACGCTGCCGGTAACCAGTGTAGAGGTATCCGGTGTTTTCGCTGAATATGAATCCCGTGGAGGTATGCGGCTGGTTATCGCCACGATATGCCGGTATTGAGCTTCACGCTTAATAATGGATTTGTAATGACGCTTTTCAGCAATACGCCCGAAGAAATACCCAAAGGCTAATAATGTCGCTAAAACTATTAGATCGACCATTGTATTACTCCATAATTACAGCGGTTCCATAGGCAAAAAGCTCTGCTGCACCCTGGGTAACCGATGAAGTAGAAAAACGCACATTAAGCACAGCGTTTGCTCCAATGGCTTCGGCCTGCTGCTTCATACGATTTACCGCCTCTTCCCTGGACTCGTGTAACAGCTCAGTATAACCGCGCAGTTCACCACCGAATATATTTTTCAAACTGGCCATAATGTCACGACCAAAATGTTTTGTTCTTACGGTACTGCCCTGCACCAATCCTAAATGTTCCTTGATATGCTTACCAGGTATTATTTCCATGTTACTCACAATCATTATATTACCTATACGTTAGTTAAACCGTCTGTAAGTATAGACACTAAAGAAAAATAATCAGATTTGGCAGATGGATGCTGAGTATTATTGTGCTCGCATCAATCGTGTTTACGATCTCATTGTCTATAGGATTTAGCTTGCTAATAAGATATTCTTTAAATGCTGCCGCGGATAAACACGTTCAGAGAACCACCAGTTAAGTTCTATTATTTGTAGGTTCAACTAAATCGTCTGGAGCGATTTGTATGGTAGCCCTGAAAGGGTGAAGCATAGGGATATGCTGAATAATTTATTCGAACAATCATTCTAATTACTGTCCGGAAGGTCCGAATAAATTCGAACAATAAATAATGCTTAATCTGACACCAGTACCTTTTAATTATGAGCACAATTTTAAGTTATTAAGTTGATATATGAACAAGTATCGAACCGCACCATGGCCGTCAGACCATAGCCCACCGGGTATTCCATTTATTATCGGCAATGAAGGTGCTGAGCGTTTTAGTTTTTACGGTATGCGTGCCATTCTGGTCGTGTTCATGACGCAGCAACTGGTGAACGCTTCCGGTGAACCTGATCTGATGAGTGAAGAACAGGCCAAAGGCTGGTTTCATTTATTCGTCTCGGCCGTGTACCTTTTACCCTTACTGGGCGCTTTGATCTCTGATGGTTTGCTGGGAAAGTATCGCACTATTATCGCGCTTTCCATCGTGTACTGTTTTGGTCACCTGGTACTGGCGATTGACCATACGCGTTTAGGGCTTGCTATTGGCCTGGCGTTGATCGCCGTCGGATCAGGCGGCATTAAACCCTGTGTCTCAGCACATCTGGGCGATCAGTTTGGACCGGACAATCAACATTTGCTTGCAAAAATATTTGGCTGGTTTTATTTCTCCATTAATCTCGGTGCTTTTTTGTCTATTTTAGCCACACCCTGGCTGATGCAAGTTTACGGTCCATCTGTGGCCTTTGCCGTACCGGGCGTATTAATGCTAATCGCCACGGCGGTATTCTGGGCAGGACGGAACCGGTTTGTACATATTCCAGCCGGTGGCAGGCATTTCGTAAAGGAAGCACTCAGCGGTACTGGATTAAAAGCCCTTGGCAGGCTAACTATCATATATGTTTTTGTCGCCATGTTCTGGGCGCTATTTGATCAAACAGCATCGGCCTGGGTATTACAGGCACAGCACATGGATAGAGAGATTCTGGGGATAGAAATATTGCCTGCGCAGATCCAGGCGGCCAACCCGTTGCTGGTGATGCTTTTGATTCCACTGTTTTCTTATGTTATCTACCCGGCAATCAATCGAATATACGCATTGAATGAGCTGCGCAAAATCGCCATTGGTTTATTTACTACCGTGGCTGCTTTTGCCATTCCAACCTGGCTGCAGGTCAATATCGACAGCGGCGGCACACCGCACATTGCCTGGCAATTGCTCGCCTACCTTGTGCTGACTTCAGCGGAGGTGATGGTGTCGATTACCTGCCTGGAGTTTTCCTATACCCAGGCGCCAAAAACCATGAAGTCATTTGTCATGGCATTTTTCATGATGTCTATAGCAGCGGGCAACTTGTTTACTAGCGCGCGTGAATTTCTTTATTCAAAATGAAGATGGCAGCAGTAAGCTCGCCGGTGCAGAATACTACTGGTTTTTTACGCTGATGATGTTATTCACTGCTGTATTGTTTACACAGGTAGTACGATTATATAAGGGCCAGACCTATCTTCATGAAGAAAATCCGGAAGCAATGTCTGGAAGGGACTAGCTCTTACATGGATAATTATCTTTGTCCGAATAAATTATTCAGCATATCCCTATGCTTCACCCTTTCTGGGCTACCGTTCAAATCGTTCCAGACGATCATTCCCTTCTGAATCCGTTATCAAGCGAGCTTATCATCCGCAATAAAGTAATGCGGATCTTCCATGACGTTCACTTCGATGAGGTCTCCTGCCTTGGTAAGCAGTTCGCGGCAGTCTTCACTCAGGTGTCTGAGACGCAGGGTCTTGCCAGCACGGATATAACGCTCCGCCAGGGTATCGATGGCCTC
>CAVYHW010000083.1:0-15627 GCA_963768215.1 uncultured Gammaproteobacteria bacterium | reverse complement strand
ACAGTGGGAGCGGTGGTAACAGCATGCCCTGGAGCAGTGGGAGCGGTGGTAACAGCATGCCATGGAGCAGTGGACGTGGTGGTAAGCGCAGGCCATGGTAGAACAAACGAGGATACCTCAGTGACAGGCCACAATTTAACGTGAGCTGTCACTGAAGACTTTGCTTTCATCCGATTTAAACTTGTAACCTGTTTCAGGTCTTACAGAACTATTAGCTCCTTGTGTATCTGAAGACAGGCCATCCTGTATCGCTTTGCTCTTGATCTCTGTCAATCAGCATCATTCGAACCGAACCTGAAGGTCGTTGCTGACAGGAAGTTTGTCACTTATGAGTATCAAAATACTGTTAAATTATGCCTGCTTAAGTACAATCTGGTATTTTACATATGGACGAAAATTTGTTTTTATATTGCTTCTACCATGTGATTAAAATTGTCCCGGACTGGTTGATGTGAAATGGTGGAATACAGAAAAATGAACAAAACACAATTGTTAGCGGCTGAAACTTTTGCCTACAGTTATGCTAACTATGCGGACATCTTGCTATCAAACCATGGTTTGACAGGCCAGGTCTGCTATTCTCACTAACCTGGTATTTTTTTAATGAGGAATAAACATGGGTATTGATGAATTGTTGGGGGTGATTTTTAACTTTTGGACAGGACTGGCCGTATTAATTGTTTTTCTGGTGAAGTCTTCGGTCAAGTTTGTGCCACAGAATCGAGCGTATGTCGTTGAGCGATTTGGCAAGTACAACAAAACCATGGTCGCCGGTTTAAATGTACTTTTTCCGTTTATTGATAAAGTAGCTTATGACCAGTCTTTAAAAGAACATGCTTATGATGTACCCAGTCAGGCTGCGATTACCAAGGATAATATTTCACTGGTGGTTGATGGTGTGTTGTATCTGAAATTACTGGACGCTTACAAGGCTTCCTACGGTGTTGACGACTACGTCTACGCCGTCACCCAGCTGGCGCAGACCACCATGCGCAGTGAGATCGGTAAGATTGATCTGGATAAGACATTCGAAGAGCGTGAAAGCCTGAATACCAATATCGTCAATGCGATTAACCTGGCATCCGAACCCTGGGGCGTTCAGGTAATGCGTTATGAGATTAAGGATATTGAACCACCGCGTACTATCCTTGATGCGATGGAGCGCCAGATGAAAGCAGAACGTGAAAAACGTGCCACGATTCTGGAATCTGAGGGTAATCGGCAGTCGGCTATTAATGTCGCGGAAGGGGCCAAGCAGGCACAGGTATTAGCTGCCGAAGCGGATAAGGCCGAGCAGATCTTACGTGCGGAAGGTGAGGCGCAGGCGATTATCGCCGTTGCTGATGCTCAGGCGAAAGCACTTGATACTGTCGGTCAGGTCGCCAATACTGAAGAGGGTCAAAAAGCAATCCAGCTGGATCTTGCAGAAAAAGCTATCGAGGCAAAACACGCCATCGCCAAAGACTCAACCGTGGTGTTATTACCTGAGAGCAGCAGTAGTGCGGCAAATGTGGTGGCTGAAGCCATGACCATTATTAATACACTAAATAGCGATAAAACGGCCAGCCAATAATCGCTGGCCAATGAAAGAAGAGGTCGAGATGATTGCTGATTATATTGTCAGTCACCAGTCAGAGTTCTGGCTGATGACTGGTTTTTCGATGCTGGTTATTGAAGTTGTTACAGGTTTTACTACCGGTATTTTTTTGTTTGGTGGTCTGGGTGCGCTAACAACCGGGCTGCTAATGAGTTTTGGCATACTGCCGGAAACATGGATTGCGGGCGTTTCCTGTACCGGCATAAGTTCAGGGATTATTACTGCGCTGCTGTGGAAGCCATTGAAAAACTTGCAGGGTGATCGTCCAAAAGAAAAAGATAATAGCAGTGACCTGGTTGGACATGAGTTTGTTGTTGAAAGTAATATAACGCTGGATAATCCGGGCTCGACAAATTATTCAGGCATTACCTGGAAAGTTGTGATTGATAAGGATGCCGGTATAGACACCATTGAGGCGGGGCAAAGGGTGTCGGTTAGCTCGGTTGAAGTGGGTGTGTTTAAGGTTATATTATCCTCTTAAAAGTTCACCGATTTTAATGACATGATAACAGGTGAATATCATTTGGCTTTAAAAGGTGAGCAACATGCAATACCGTAAATTAGGCAATACAGATATTGATGTCAGTGTCATCTGCCTGGGAACCATGACCTGGGGGCAGCAGAACACACCCGAGCAGGCCTTTGAGCAAATGGATTATGCGCTATTCCAGGGGGTGAATTTCTTTGATACCGCCGAGCTTTATGCCATTCCACCAAAGGCCGAAACGTACGGACGCACGGAGCAGATCATCGGCCAATGGCTACAGGCGCGCGGGACACGCGAACAAATCGTGCTGGCAAGCAAAATGGCCGGTCCCGGAGAGGACTGGATACCGCACATTCGCGGCGGTAAAACCCGTTATGTTCGCAGTGATATATCGCAGGCGCTGGATGCCAGCCTGAAACGCTTACAGACGGATTATCTCGATCTGTACCAGTTACACTGGCCACAGCGTGAAGCGAACTTTTTTGGCAAGCTTGGTTTTAAGGCACCGCAAGACGAGCAGGTTACACCGATTCTGGAAACCCTGGAAGCACTTGGTGAACAGGTAAAGGCCGGTAAAATCCGTTATATCGGCCTGTCGAACGAAACACCCTGGGGTGTGATGCAGTTTCTGCATTATGCAGAGCAGGCGGGATTGCCGCGTATTGTCAGCGTGCAGAATCCCTATAGTCTGTTGAACCGCAGTTACGAGGTTGGGCTGGCGGAAGTCTCCTGGCGTGAAAAGGTCGGTCTGCTGTCTTATTCGCCACTGGGTTTTGGTGTGCTCTCGGGTAAATACCTGAATGGTGCACAACCTGAGGGCGCGCGTATAACGCTGTACCCGGAGTATACCCGTTATAGCAGCCCGGCAGCGATTACTGCCACTGCGGCTTATGTCGCGCTGGCGCGAAGTCATGACCTGGATCCGGCGCAGATGGCGCTGGCTTATGTCAACAGCCGTCCATTTCTCACCAGTACGATTATTGGCGCCACTACCATGGAACAGTTACGCAGTAATATTGACAGTATCAATTTGTCTTTGTCGGCTGAGGTGTTATCGGCTATCGAGATAATTCACCATGCTCACGCTAATCCAGGTCCATAGGCGAGTCCGTAGTTGAGATAAAAGAAGAGAATATCGATGGCTCGCTGGTTAATGATTATTGGGGGGTTGCTGCTCGTTGCGGGCGCGCTGATGCATTTCGCACCCTGGTCGCTGAACTGGTTTGGTAAGTTGCCCGGTGATATTCGTATTGAGACCGAATCGGGGAAAGTCTTTATTCCCATTACCTCGATGCTGATTATTAGTGTTGTACTAAGTCTTTTACTCAGTTTTTTCAGGCGCTAAACAGCAATATTTTTAAAGAGAAAAATCTTATGAAAACTCGAATAATCATTAACGGAAATGAAATAACCAATCCTGTTACAAGATTTTTATTGATGCTCGTTGCGATAATTATTGCAGCACTGGCTGCGGCGGTGGTTATATTTATTCTGTTACCCTTCATTGGGATTGCAGTGACATTGTCAATCGGCTTTATTGCCATTTTCATTGTTGCGATAATGGGCAGTGTTGCGGCGCTGGTATTTTTTACTGTTATTTCCTCGTGGTTGTTCGGCTCGACGGAATTTCGAATAGAAAGGTTTAACAGAAAATATTAGAGCAGCGCTGATAAATACAAACCTTGTAAATAATTAATATTGAGTAACTACAGCTGATGCATGAAGCCATCACTAATAAACATTACCGCTTCATCCCATACCGCAAACACGATCTCGTCGAGATGTGTTTGCAGGATGGAAAACTGGCAGGGCAGGAAGATGATTTTCGTCAGCTGTATTATATGCTGAGCAGTATTTTTCATTTTGAATTTCACCAGATTGTTGAGTCATTGAAGGACAGTTATGCTTCGATTGACCCGGATGCTGATACACGTCTGTTTGATAACCGCAGGCCGCTGTCTGATCTCAGTTTTGTTGAGTTGCTGGATAACCTGCTGGAAAAAGCGAATTACGAACGGGTTACACAGGCGGATTTAGATGCCGCTTTGAATGAGTCTTCACTATTCAAGATTCGTTTGTCTGTAGATTTCAATGATTTTTCGGAAGTGCTGCTGTTCTGTCGAGGGGTCTCAACGCGCAGTGAAACAGTGAGCAGTTTTTTCGGGCTGATCAAAAAAGATGTCAAGTTCACCAATTATGATCGCGTGGTTGTGTACATTCGTTTTTGCGATGACTACCAGCAGGAGAAAGCTGCATTGCCCGGCTGCAAACCGGGAGCTACTCTGTTAAAGCTGTTCCAGAATGTGCCTAAGGCTGATCTTGAAATGCTGTTTCCTAATACGGCAGTACGCATGCGCACACTGGACAAGCTGCTAATCGGTGTACCCGCAGTGGTCAGTGGCGGTATTGTGCTGACCACAAAACTGGGAGCTTCACTGGTGCTGCTGGGTTCGTTGCTCGGTTTCTGGTTCGGACTGAGCGCTGAACCGGTCGAGCTGAATAAAACCGCACTGACTATTTTACTGGCAGGACTTGCTACTCTCGGTGGTTATCTATGGAAGCAGTTCAGCAATTTCAAAAACCGTAAACTGCGTTTTATGCAGGTGCTTACTCAAAACCTGTACTTTAAAAATCTTGACAATAATGCCGGCGTATTTCATCGGCTGGCAGATGATGCCGAAGAAGAAGAGTGTAAAGAAGCACTGCTGGCTTATTATTTTCTACTGGTACAGGGGCCGAGAACACGACAGCAGCTTGATGAAACGATTGAGCACTGGCTTGCTGAAAAATGGCAGTGCCAGGTGGATTTTGAGATTGATGATGCGCTGAATAAGTTGCTGGCATTGTCTCTGGTCAGTGAAGAAAACGGGCTGTTTAGTGCACTTGCACCTGAACAGGCCATCAAAAAGCTGGATGATCGATGGGATAATTATTTTACTGCTGAATAATACACTATCGCCGCCTTGAATCCCTGTAGTCATGGGTTTCAATAGCAATGTCGGCCTCTACATCTTCACGACTTCGCTCATACACGATTTCACGTCCCATGGCAGAACCAACATAAGCATTAGCATTGGCGTTAACGGTTAGTTCGCATTTCACACTATGTACACCTTCGCCTAATACAACTTCAATTTTGTCCGGGCGTTTACTGAAGACAGTTACCGGCATAACCTGGTCTGTTTCAGTAACGCGTACATTTATTTTCTGATTACTCATTAATGATATCTCTTCGTTGTAAGCTACTTCATTGTATACTTAAATCACCCAAAATAAACAGCAATTACGTGACAGTAAAAATAGTTCAATGCTTATATAATGATAAATAGTGGAACAATCAAATGAATTTCATCAAAGATAATTACTATAAAATTATTATTACTGTGTTGCTGCTGTTGCTGGCATTTTTTTCAGTATCAAAATTAATGGGGGTTTTTTCATTTGACAGCTTTGGTGAAAAATATACTGAAGAAGGTTTCACCCGTTCAATAACTGCTTTTGGTATCGCGAAAGGACTTAACGGCCTGATTTCAGTCGTGCAGGGAACAGAGGTTGCTGTAGAGCCGATAGGTGTTGGCGTGATATTAACGCCAGGTCAGATACTGGACCCGGTCAATGACTTGATCGAACGTTTTTCCTGGGTAATGCTTATATGCACCACATCACTTGGCATTCAAGCTATCCTGTTAACGATATTCTCATCGTTCTATTTTTCAATGGCAGTTTCGGCAGCTCTATTATTTACTGCGATACTTGTCTGGAAAAATCTACCAGCATCAAAACAACTGAAAAATATTCTATACAGAGTCGCTGCGTTTCTTATCATCCTGCGTTTTTTTATTCCATTTATGGCCATTAGCAATGACGGCCTGTATAAAGCTTTTCTTGAGCCGACTTATATCGAATCAAAGCTGCAGCTGGAACAGTCCAATACAGCGATTGCTAACCTGAGTGAAAATCAGAAAGTCACTAATGAAGTTACGGAGAAGTCATGGTATGAAGTGATGAGCAGCCGCATAGACTCGGCCATTGATTCAATCAATGTAGATAAATATTACCAGCAGCTAAAAGTAGAAGCGGACAATCTTACAGGCCACATCATTGATCTTATCGTTGTTTTCACCATGCAAAATATTCTTTTCCCGTTAATTTTTATCTGGCTTTCTATGAAACTGATTAAAGCCAATTTTTCATTTCGTTTTGTTAACTAATATAAGAAAAAAATACCAGGGATTAATTTGTACCTGAGTAAATTAATATGGAATTAATGTGTATTCAACCCGATAAAAGTGCAGAAGAGTATACTGTCTTCTACAATGAATTTTTAGAACTTATTCCTTAAAGATTACAGGTGTATGCTATTATTATATTTGGTAATCTTATGCATTGTAATTAATAAGTTTACAGGCCACACACTATGCTAGAAAAAAATCAGGCAGCTCCGGCATTTAGTTCTCCAAACCAGAATAATGAAATAATTAATTTGCCTGATTACAAGGGCAGTAAAAACGTTGTTTTATATTTCTACCCGAAAGATGACACACCAGGCTGTACCATAGAGGCAAACCAGTTTACCGAACTGGCCAGTGAGTTTGCGAAGGTGGATACGGTGGTGCTCGGTGTCAGTAAAGATTCGTGTGAAAGTCACCAGTCCTTCATTGATAAATTTGGTATAAAAGTCGACCTTCTGGCAGATACCTCTGGTGAACTCTGTGATGCTTATGGGGTATGGCAGGAAAAAGAAAAAAACGGTGTAAAATCAATGGGTATCGTGCGTTCAACCTTTATTATTAATAAACAGGGTGTACTGGTCGATTGCCTTTATGGCGTTTCTGCAGTAGGCCATGCACAGGAAACCTTAGAAAAGGTCAAACAACTTTGACTACGGCTTATTAATGTTTATTAAGACTGTCGCTACGGGTGGGGTTCTGGCATTAATTGACTGCTCCAATAGCTTACCGTTTATCGGAATTATTACTTAAATGACGTAGTATTTTCTTAAACCGGCTATTTTATTGATTTGATGACTTATACTTCGTGCATATGCAATAAATTGCTGTGACTCTGGATTATCCCGCCTTTTGAGCACGGCAATCCTTAAAAGTATCAAATTCCAAAACTTCAGTATCAAATTCCAAAACTTCAGTATCAAATTCCAAAATTTCAGTATCAAATTCCAAAATTTCATCCTTTAGCTTTTATTGGGTTTACTGTTATGGATCGCAAAGTTAGTACTGCTTATTTGAAAGTAGGCATGTATGTGTCGAAACTTGATCGACCATGGGTGCAAACGCCATTTTTAATTCAGGGTTTCTTTATTAAGGATGATAACGAAATAAATTCATTAGTTAAGTATTGCAGTTACGTTTACATTGATACTGAACTCGGTGATGATGCAGATATGTACCTGGACAACACGCATGTTCCGGGTATGAACAAAAAGCAACCTCTGGCTATTAACAGGCAGGTTGAAACCGTTCTGGATACGGGTAGAAAGTCAGTTTATTATGTTGATAAAAGCACAACGATTGAAGAGTTGCCTGAGGCAAAAACAGCATTAGATAAAGCCTCGGAATGTGTGGGACGTATCGTTGAACACGACCTTAACAATGGGAAACTGGATATTGTTACAGTTAAAAATGCAGTAGAACCCATACTGGAAAGTATGATTAGAAATTCAGATGCATTTATGTGGTTATCAAAAATGCAGCATCATGATGCATTCAGCTATGAACATTCTTTGCAGAACTGTGCCTTAGGCATAGCTTACGGACGTCATATGGGTTTGAATAAGACGGCGATAAATACATTGGCAACGGGGTTATTGCTGATGGATATTGGTAAGATCAGTTTACCTAAAGAGTTACTGATAAAGAGTGGGCCACTTACACCAGCAGAAACAGAAATAATGCAAAAGCATGTTGCTTTTACTGTTGAGATACTCAGGAATACCGAAGGTATAAATGAACATGTAATTAACATCGCGTTGACCCATCATGAAAGATATGACGGCAGTGGCTATCCAAATGGCCTGGTTGGTGTACAGACTCCTGCATACGGAAGGATGGCAGGAATTATAGATTGTTATGACGCGATGATAACAACAACACCGTATAGACAAGCAATATCGGAACACAAAGCGCTGCAAAATATTTATAACTTGCGTAACAAATTATTTCAACAGGAACTGGTTGAACAGTTTATGCAGTGTATGGGGGTTTATCCTACAGGTTCTCTTGTTGAACTGTCCTCAGGAGTAGTAGGTGCTGTATTATCTCAGAACGCAGAGCAGAAACTGAAGCCTAAAATTCTTATGTTGCTGGATGAAAACAAACATCCATATAAAAAACATCAAGTTTGTGATCTTTCCAGGCAGAATAAAATGCCATTACATATCATAAAAAGCCTGGAAAATAATACCTATGGTGTGGATGTTAAGCAGATAAGGTTATAATATTATAAGGTCATTGTAATAGTCATAAAGAAAGTCGGGCGGGTCCCGGCTTTATTTCTACTGAATCCATGCGATATATGAATTTGCTCAATATAAAACTGTAACCTATATAACTTGAACTTTTTTGGTTCTGGTTTTTCTAAATTGGATGATATTTTTTCAATCAATAATTTATATATGCGGGTTTACAGTGATTTTGCTGATCTCTGCCTGCAGTACCCACATCCCGCCAGAAATAAAACAACCACTGGAGGGCAGCCCGGGCGTAGCACAGGTGCGCCATCAACCGGATGTCTACCTGTCTCAAAAAATACGCTGGGGTGGTATTATTCTTAACACGGAGAACAGACAAAATACCAGTGAGCTGACGATTGTTGCTATGCCATTAGCAGACAATGGTAAACCACAGAACTCCGACCAGAGTCCAGGTCGATTTATCGCTGTTATTGATGAATTCATGGAACCGCTGGTGTACACTGCGGAGCGTAAAATTACCGTAACAGGCCAGCTACTCAAAACTGAAAAACTCAAGGTGGGCGAGTTCCACTATGAATATCCGGTTATCATAGTAGACCATTATTACTTATGGCCTGTTGAACCGGAAAAGATATATATCGATTATCCATTGTGGTACGATCCTTACTATCCGTGGCATTATCCCTATTATTATCCATATCCATATCGCTAATAACATTAAACCGGATATTTTTAAATGATTAAATCGCTGGTCTTTCTTATGATCATCGGCATGCTGGCAAGTTGTGCGAGCACACCTGATTTTGACACCACACGGGTCGACAAATCATTAACACCTCAAAGCGTAATTGCTGAACCTGAAATCAGTCGTGGCATGACTGTACTCTGGGGTGGCACCATTCTGGACACCAGAAACCTGGAAGACTCTACACACATTGAGGTTCTGGCTTACCCACTCAATACCTACCAGCGGCCATTAATCGATAGCAAACCGCTGGGGCGTTTTATTATTCAGCACAAGGGATATCTTGAGCCCACCACTTATGCGCAAGGCAGGGCAATATCTGTACTGGGCAAGGTAAGTGGCAGCCAGAGCGGCAAAGTGGGTGAAAGCACCTACAACTATGCGGTTATCAACAGTGAGCAGTTACATCTGTGGTCTCCGGACAAAGATCGCACTCGAACCAGCTTTCATTTTGGTGTAGGTGTAGGTTTATAAATAAAACATGAAATTGATCAATGAAAATAGCTACTGAACACATCGAAATAAATTGCCCTGAATCAGAAATATACAACCGCCTGTTATCACTGGATGGAAAACATATTTTAGAATTAGGCTGCGGCAATGCTGTAATTACCCGTAACGTTGCAACCTCTGGTGCTAATCGTAAAGTTACAGCTTTAGAAGTTGACATTTGTGCCCATGAAAAAAACCTGCAGATAACCGATTTATCCAATGTGACTTTTCAGATTTCAGGCGCGCAGGCAATTCCGCTGGAAGATGAAACGGTTGATGTGGTGCTTATGTTTAAATCACTGCACCATGTGCCACTGGAGTTAATGGAAACTTCGATGCACGAGATTAAACGTGTATTGAAACCCGGTGGTTATGCTTATATATCTGAGCCCATATTTGCCGGAGATTTTAACGAGATTTTGCGTTTATTTCACGACGAACAAAAAGTCCGTAAGGCTGCTTTTAACGCAGTAAAAAAAGCCGTCGACGAAGGCCTGTTTAAGCTTGTAGAAGAAACCTTTTTTAATTCTCCGATGAAGTTTGAAAATTTTTCTGAGTTCGAAAATAACACGATCAAAGCCACGCATAGCAGCCATAAACTCGACAAGGAATTATTCTCTCTGGTCAAACAGTCTTTTGAAAAACACATCGGTGACGATGGCGCAAACTTTCTGATACCGATGCGTGTAGATTTATTACAGAAGTAAAAAGCCCCTTGGAAGATAATTAATTGGAAGATAATTACCTTGAAGATAAATATATGGCTCTTAATATATCAATGCTTTTGTTGTCTATAATTTAAATAAATACAACACTTATGGAGTGATGGATATGTCACAGTTGGTGGCACATCGCGGTCAGAAATACAGCTTTCCTGAAAATACACTTGAATCAATTATTGAAGCCATTTCCTGCGGGGCATTGGCCGTAGAATTTGATGTGCAGATGACACTCGATCATGTCCCAGTGGTTTGTCATGATGTCACCTTATCAAAAACAGCCGATGTCGATATCAATATTACAGAAGCCAATTATGCTGATATAAAAGATATCAGCGTTGGTGAGCCGGCACGATTTGCTAACAAATATCAGGCCGTTACCTTGCCTTCTTTGCAGGCCATGGTTGCTATGCTTAAAGATTCACCGCAAGTAACGGTGTTTGTTGAGCTAAAAAACGAAAGCATAGATGTGTTTGGCATGGAATGCATTCTGCAACAGGTCATTACTCAACTTCAACCAATCAATCAGCATTGCGTAGTTATTGCCGATAATCTTCAGGTGTTATTAAGCATGAAACAACAGGCGTTTATTCCTGCAGGCTGGATTATTCATCAATGGAATGACACTAATCTGGCCCTGGCAAAACAAAGTGAACTTGATTACCTGATTATTAATCATAAATATTGCTCCGGCCAGAAACATAACTTTGCCGCAGATAGCTGGAACTGGATCATGTATGAAACATCTGATCCTGACATGGCACTGGCTTTATTTAAGCAAGGCGTAAAGTTTGTTGAAACCGATAATATCTGCTCAATGTTAAAGCAATTGTCCACAGATAAATGAGCAGAATATAAAATATGGACAACTATGATGTAGTCATTATTGGTGGTGGCATTCATGGCGCCGGGGCGGCACAGGCTGCGGCTGCGGCAGGCCACAGTGTTCTTTTACTTGAAAAAAATAATCTGGCTTTTGGCAGTTCTTCTAGATCAAGCAAACTTATACATGGCGGTTTACGCTACCTGGAAAGTGCTCAATTTCATCTGGTATATGAATGTTTACACGAACGTCATTTATTGACACGCCTTGCACCCGATCTGGTTTATCTCGATAGTTTTTATGTTCCTGTATATGAATCGACATCTCGTAGTCGTTTAACGCTGCTTACGGGTTTGTCATTGTATGCTGTATTAGGCGGTTTAAAGGCATCGACCCACTTTCATCTGCTCAGTAAAAATCAATGGTCCTCGCTGGATGGTTTAAATCAGTATGGTTTAAAAGCTGTCTATCAATATTTCGATGGACGCACTGATGACGAAATGCTTACCCGTGCAGTAATGAACAGTGCCATAGATCTTGGTGCAGAATCTGTCATACCGGCTGAGTTTGTTTGTGCTCAGTGTAAACAGGACAGCGTTCATGTTACTTATATAGTAAATGGCGTAGAAAAGTACTGTCAGGCCAGCGCGATGGTAAATGCGACCGGTGCATGGATAAATCCGGTACTGGAAAAAATATCGCCCGCAAGATCCGTTATGAATATTGATCTAGTACAGGGAGCGCATCTGCTACTGGATAATTTGCCGATTAAGCATTGTTATTATTTTGAGGCGCCACAGGATAAAAGAGCTATTTTTCTTTTGCCCTGGAAAAATAAAACTTTATTAGGTACAACAGAAACCAGCTTTACTGGCAAACCGGAAAATGCGCAAGCTCAACAAAAAGAAAAAGATTACTTACTTGATGTTGTCTATCACTATTTTCCTGATTATTCTACAAATATGAAACCATTAATTGTGGTTGATGAATTTGCAGGTTTGAGAGTATTGCCCTCAGGCAAAAAAAATGATTTTAGTAAACCGCGCGATACAGTTTTGTATCGGAGCCATGATCGGGTAATCAATGTATATGGCGGTAAACTAACAACCTACAGATTGACCGCCGAACGCATAATGAAAAAACTGCGTAAGGTTTTACCGCCAGGAAAAGTAAAAGCTTTAACCAGAAACATCACATTGAAAGCATAAGCTATCTCAGTCAGTGATGGCTGTTAATATAATCGACATAAAATCAGCAAGTTTTTGTAATTATTGTCAATATGTTTTACACTTTGAACAAATTTAGTAGATGTTTTTAATTTTATTGCTTAATATGCTTTTGATATTAAAGTCTTTAATTTATATGGCATGAAAAATGCAAATGTGTTGATAGAATGGCAATTAACAACTAATGTAAATAATATAATAATATAAACAAACTGAGGCTTTTTGTAATGGGGACAAATGATAATAATAAATATAGTGGTCCTGAAAGGCGGAATAATGACCGTCGAGTAAGTAATGATCGCCGTGATAACACACGATTTAGTGATGTATTAGGACGCCGTTCTGGCGTTGAGAGACGTTTGCCTGTTAGGTAGTTATTTTATTAAAACAGTAATCCGGGCACGCTAAATGAAGGCTTTAATTATCACTTAACACTCTGTTTTATATAAGAACAGGGGTTTAGAAAACTACATAATACAGTCTGTAATGCTATCGGGCTGTACCCAACTGTGTTATGTCATATATCTTTTCAAACCGCTTATTGATTGTGTGATGGCTGTGAAAGTTACAGTTCTTTTTAAGGCTTTATTACCGTGTTTATCTGCACCAGTATTCCTACCAGGGGATGGTCTATGTAGTGCAGTTCTTTGCTGCGCATACGACGATGGTTTTCCATTGTATAAATGTTATTGCCAACTGGTAAAACGTCGGTTTTGTTTACATCTTGCAAATTGTTTTCAGCACTGATACGAGAGGTCTCATCAGCTGAATTTTCCGTAGTTATATATTGATCATCCTGTCGCTGATAATCTAACTGACTATAAAAATGCAGGTATCTTGCAAGCACAACTTTGATGTGACCGGTGATGCTGTTTTCAGATTTGCTGATATGGGAATTGTCAAGTTCGTTGAGATTTATTTCAAACGCTCTGGACTCATCCAGACCAGCTTGTCGCCAGGCGCCGTAAAACATAACTTCATATTCTGATGAATTATTTATCCTGTTGTATTCTTTGTTTAGTATGACAGGCTTTATGTTCACAAAAGCTCTTGCCACATTTTCAGCTAAATCTGCTTCACCTAAACCAGTTTTTTTCAGATTTTCAGTGACTTTATTTTGGTTGATACTCAGATCGTTACTTAGGTGATTTGTATATGTCAGAGGTTCCGAGTCATCTGGCATGTTCTGGTGCCACATTTCACTGTTAATGTAACGCACATGGGCATCTTCAAATATAATAATTTCGATATCATATTCCTTTAAATTTTGATCGGCATTGTCCTGTGCCTCTGCAAGTGTGCAGCTGATGCTTAAAAATAGCAGGAAGATAGTTGATAGTGTTTTCATTGTTTTTCTTTATTATGGTTCTGATGTTTGTGCGTAAGATCCTTCACTAATGTTCAGGATGACAGAATGTTCTTTACTATATAACAAAGCTTCCTGAAACTATTACACTAAGGCAGACAAGTTAAATTTATCTCGATGTCATCCTGAACATTAGTGAAGGATCTTACGTCAGAATATGCAAAATATGTAATACTTGTTATTAAATTATCTCAGTACCTAAGTTTTTCCATTCTGGGTTAAGTGTTATAACCAGATCATTTTTCTTTTTTCTAACCCAGCCTTTTAATTGTTTCTCTCTGATTATTGCTGATCGGATATCTTCAGTTGTCTCAAAGTACACCAGTTTGTTTACGTTATATTTTTTTGTGAAGCCATCAATTAGCTTGTTTTTATGTTGATATAATCGTTTGTATAAGTCATTTGTAACGCCTATATACATCACTTTATAGTTCCAGTTGGTGATTATGTAAACAAAGTACATTCCCTGTTGTTTCATTTTAATTCCTTTTGGTTGTTAGATCCTTATCTGTCATTCTGAGTGATAATGAAGAATCTTATTTTTACTCATTAAGCCGCTTGCTGTATGCAAAGTATATTAATTACATCATAAATCTGTTTCGCGCGCTCGCTGATTTCATCTTTTAGTTTGAGGATGCGTAATGTCTGTTTTCCATCAAAATGATAAAGACTGGATTGTGTCTGTATCAGTTCGATCAATTTAACATGATTAATATTGGGCTGTTCATCAAACTTAATTTTGATGCTGCTGTCTGTTGTTTCTATCTTTGTAATACCAACAGGCTGCGCGGCAAGTTTTGTTTCGGTGACGGTGAACAGGTTCTTAACATAATCAGGCAATAGTCCAAAACGGTCGATTAACTCAACGCGGATATCGTCGAGCGTTTGCTGGTTGCTGGCATTAGAAATACGTTTGTATAGCATTAAGCGCTGATGAATATCATACACGTAATCATCCGGAATCAATGCCGGCAGGCCCAGATCAATTTCTATGCCTGAGTGCAGTGGTTCATCAGGGTCGGGGACTTTGCCCTGTTTTAATGCTGTTACCGCACGTTCCAGTAATTCGCTGTAAAGCGTAAAGCCTACTTCTGATATCTGGCCGCTCTGGTTTTCACCAAGTAATTCTCCTGCGCCACGAATTTCCAGGTCGTGTGTCGCCAGGGTAAAACCAACACCCAGGTCTTCAAGAGATTCAATGGCGGCAAGACGTTTTTTCGCATCTTCCGTCATTACTGTTTCAGGTGGTGTTAACAGATAGGCATAAGCACGGTGATGTGAACGGCCGACACGACCGCGTATCTGGTGTAACTGCGCCAGTCCCAGACGGTCTGCCTTATTGATGATTATGGTGTTTGCGGTTGGGACGTCAATGCCACTTTCGATAATGGTGGTTGCAACCAGAATATTAAAACGCTGGTGATAGAAATCCAGCATTACCTGTTCAAGCTGTTTTTCCGGCATCTGGCCGTGGGCGAATTTAACTCTGGCTTCCGGCACCAGTTGCTGCACATCATGAGTAATTTTTTCTATGGTTTTTACTTCGTTATGCAGAAAATAAATCTGGCCGCCACGTTTTAATTCACGTTGGCAGGCTTCCTTAATGAGTGCGTCATTCCACTGGGAAACAAAGGTGTTGATTGAATGCCTCTGCAATGGCGGGGTAGAGATAATCGACAGATCGCGAATACCGGCCAGTGACATATTTAATGTGCGTGGAATAGGGGTGGCGGTAAGCGTTA
>CAVYHW010000082.1:0-9585 GCA_963768215.1 uncultured Gammaproteobacteria bacterium | reverse complement strand
AGCCAGAGGTAAGATGTATTGGGGCCCGAAACAAAAGCGTACTGGTAGTTTTTCCTGTCGAGTTCAAATATCACATAGGAGCCATAAAAGGGGCCGAAGAAGGAAACTTTCAGATGCCCTGTGTCAGTCTCGTCGACGAAATAAGCTTTGCCTTCTGCCTGATCCCACTCATTGTCTTCTATAGAAAAACCACTGTTGATTACCTTTACCCCGCCATCATCCCGTAACGTGTATTCTGCGCTGATATTATTCAGGCCGCGTTCAAAAGAATGATCAAGCCGGGCAATTTCGTACCATTTACCCAGGTATCTATCGAGCTCAAATTGTTTTACCGCGATCACACCTTCGGGTTTTCCCGTGCACGCAGAAACTATAAACGGGATGATTATGAGCAGCAGTTTTTTAGTATTGATCATTATTATTTTCACTTCTTTTTGTCTAATAAACGTGATAGCGCATGTTCCAGATCGTTATCAATAAATTTGTAGCCGAGGGAATTTAACCTTTTACTACTCACCCTGCTGCTTGACAGTAACAGTGCATCAGCCATCTCGCCGAACATCATGCGGGCAGCGAATGTCGGCAGGGGTGATATCGTCGGGCGGTGCAGTGCGCGCCCCAGGCTTTTTGTAAAGTCATAGTTGGTTACCGGTTGCGGTGCGACCAGGTTATACGGACCAGATAGTTGTTCATCGTTTATCATGTGATCGATGATACGGACCACATCATCGATGCTTATCCAGCTCATGTATTGCTTGCCGTTACCGACGACGCCACCCAGGCCCATGTTGAACGGCAGTAACATTTTCTGCAATACGCCACCATCAGGGCTTAATACGATGCCTGTGCGCAGGTGGATAGTTCTGATACCTGCATCTTCCGCTGCCTGTGTGGCAGCCTCCCATTGTGTAGCAACGTCACTAAGAAACCCCTTACCCCTGGCGGAATCTTCATCGACGATATTGTCGCTGGTATCGCCGTAGTAACCGATCGCTGATCCCGAGATAAGCAGTTCAGGCCTGTGCTTTAGTTCTGAGATGGTTTCAGCGAGTAGACGTGTACCATGAACCCGGCTGTTTAATATCCTGTCTTTCTTTTTCTTGCTCCAGCGAGAGTCAGCGATATTTTCACCGGCCAGGTGAATCACAGCGTCCAGTTTTATCTCGTCATCGAGATGTATCCGGTTTTCTTCAGGAAACCAGTAATGTTTTTTTTCTGATGACGGGTTTCTATGCAGGGGATATATATGATGCCCCTGTGAGCCCAGGTATTGGGTCAATGCATTGCCGATTAATCCGCCTGAGCCTGTGAGTAATATATTCATACTTTATTCCCGGATTTATTCTCTATTGGCCCAGACCACGTAAACAGGATCGGATAGCGGGATATTGTGTTTGTCATTGACCGGCCTTGGTATTCCACGAAGAGAGTATGTGTTTATGTCTTCGAAGTGGGCCGACTCTAAAAAATATTCCATCACCAGTCCTATGCGTTCAAAATCATGCAGGTTATTCCATACCCGGACGGCCTTGGTAGGAAACCAGCGATTAGAAAAACTGATAATAAACCTGCCTTGCGGCCGTAATATACGAGCGACTTCATCGAATAATTTTAACGGTTGGGTGATGTATTCGATAGATAGACTGCAGACGACGATATCAAAGCTGGCATCTTCGAAGGGCAGTTGCTGATTCTGATTGATATCATGGATTATTCTTTCATCGAGAAGTGTATTAGCTTCCAGTTCTTCTCTGTTCAATCCAAGTCCGGTAATTTTTTTTATGCCTGGATCTTCATCGATGTGAGAGTTGATGCTCGACATCAGGTCGAGGATCTCACAGTCCGCGGGGATAAGATTGTTGTAGACAGACTTTAACTGCGCCTGTGCCGCCTCGTCCAGGTGATTGATGTGCCTCGGCCGCAAATAAAACTCACTGTCGGTGGTGTCATCGGTACGCTGGAAAGGATCATCGCTGAAAAAGTCAGTTGCTTTATTAGCATAACGCAGCTGCATGCCTGGCCCCGTCAGGAAGTCGGGTATCTGTGCTGCATGCAGTGTTTGCGTTTCTAGTTGTGTGTGTGATTGTGAATCAACTCTTTCAAGCGTCACCGTGGTATTGTAATTACATAATGCATGGCTGGTATTGACTAACAACTCTTCATACATAAGGTCGATAACACGAAGCGGCATCATCCGGTTAGTGGTCAGTATCTTATCCGAGTTAAACAAAGTTGCCGGGTAAAAACGTCCAAGTCTTGGCTCGATATAGAGGTTATGTCCAGGGTGCCTGATAAAGTCGTCCAGCGCAACAGGTTTGGTCTGCAGCTGACTATCATTGTTGTATAGTTTTCCTTTTATATAATCATACGTTTTGATATTTGTACCGGATGTCTCATCATCAAATGTATTTAGATCATTGCTGATGGCTGCTGGCAGTGTTTTTATCACAGCTTCCAGGTTATTTTGCTGTATGTAAAGTATATCGCTATGGTTTCCATAGTCGCTTTCATAGTCAATAGACAGAGAGTATGAAGTGCCATTTATCTGTCGTTGGCCAGTTGATGCTGCCACCTGTTTAACAGTCATTATCTATCCTGGTTGTACGGGATCGGCTATACGAGATCGATTAAACGGGCAGCATCAACTCTTCCGGAAACGGCGAGAAGTAATACTGCTGCGCGATATAATCATTCGGGTGCCTGTTGAAATGATGCTGTAATAACATCATCGGGGTTACCCGGTTAACGCGTTTTTCGCGATACGTTTCAAACCACTTGAGCAGTTCTACCTTATCTTTGCTATTAAGGTGATCTTTCAGGTAACCCAGTATATGCATCATCACATTAACATGGCGCCCGTGCGACGGTATGTTCGACATGGTCTGCATGAACAGGCAGAAATACGCCTGGCTTATCTCAGCGTAGTTGTGCCTGTTAACGCTGGCAACAATGCGGCCAAGCTCCCGGTAAGCGCGGTTATCTTTAGCCATAAGTATCAGCTTGTAATTCTTATGAAATTCTCTGAATGACTGCAGCGGGTTCTTCGTTTCAGCGATCTGACGCCAGCGGTAGTGTGCATACACACGCTCCAGAAAGTTTTCACGTATGGCTTTATCATTCAGGCGGCCCTCATCCTCGGTCGGCACCTGCGGGTATTTATCTTTGAATGCCTGGGCAAATATGCCAACACCGTTACGTTTTCTCATGCCTGATTTATTGTTTTTAACTGGTACTTTAAAGACGCCGCAGCTGGGCGAGTCTTTTTTGAATATAAATCCATCCAGCGGCGGCAGTTTTTTAAGCTTGCGTTCGGAAAACTCGCGCATGGAATGCGTGATCTCTTTTTCAGGGTTTTTTGAATAAACGAGTCTTACCTCGCCGTCAAAGTCGCGCAACTGTATGACCTGGCGCGGAATACCCAGTCCCATTTCCACTTCGGGGCACATGGTGTATATATCGAAAAACGATGAGCATTCATTATTTACAAATGGATTAGCTATAAAGCCGCCATCGAAGCGCACGGCTTGACGGGCCAGGCATGCGCTGACGCCGATCCGAGGTTTAGCTGGTAATTCTGACATTTTTTAACACCCTGGTTGAGTTGGTCGTGTATAAAAACTTATACACTAATTATACAAAAAAAGCTTTAATGTGCAAGTAAAATATTATACAATCTGTATAACATTTATGGGATATGAATAGCAATGAACCATTATCCGATTAGAACAATATCTGAATTAACCGGTGTTCCGACCACGACACTGCGTGCCTGGGAGCGGCGTTACGGCCTGTTAAAGCCAACCAGGACCGCCAAAGGTCACCGTCTTTATAGTGGGGAAGATATTGATTTAATTAAAGAAGTTGTCAAGCTTCTTAAGTCTAATCACACCATCAGTGAAGCCATCAGGATCATCAAAAACCCGGAACTCAGTGCGGCTGCAAGCTCCGATGCCGATGGCCACTGGGCAGTCTATCAGCAGCGCATGTTGAAATCGATCGAGAGTTTCAATGAGAAAAATCTGGACACGACGTACAATGAAGCGTTATCGATCTATCCCATCGATATGGTGACCGAGCAGGTTATAATTCCGGTTTTGACGACACTCGGTGAGCGCTGGCAGGAACGAGAAGCGGGTATTGCTGAAGAGCATTTCTTCTCTGCTTTTCTGCGCAACAAGCTAGGTGCACGACTGCATCATGAGTCACTTCGCAGTCGCGGTAATAAGATACTGGTCTCCTGTTTACCGGGTGAACACCACGAGCTTGGCATTCTTTTATTTTGTATTGCGGCTATCGGTCATGGATATCAGATACTCTATTTAGGTACCAATCTACCGCCTTCGCAGTTATCAAAAGTAGTCGAACGTACCGATGTTTCAGCAGTTTTACTCTCGGGCACCAGGCTAGACTTATGGCAGGAAGATATTGAAGCAGAGCTCAAAAAAAACATCAGGTCGATGAATATTCCGTTCATGTTCGGCGGCGAACTGTCTGAGGCACACCGGGAAAAGCTGGAGTCTCTCGGTGGACATGTACTTGGCTCTGACCACGTTAAGGCGATGGAGAATATGGAAACCATCATCCCTGCGTTTAGCAGAAAGTAACGATCGCGATGACGACCTCAATCTTGTGGTTCAGGCGTGACCTGCGTCTCCATGATAACGCGGCACTGGACTGGGTATGTAACAACAGTACAGCGGTTGTGCCTGTTTACATACATTCAGCTGAGGAAGAAAAGCCCTGGGTGCCCGGTGGCGCGTCACGCTGGTGGTTGCATCACAGCCTGACGGCACTGGAAAAGAAACTCGCTGATAAAGGGCTGAAGTTGCATTTTTTTTCTGGTAACAGTGCAGAGGTGATCTCGAGAATTATCGATGAAACCAGCGCCGACAGTCTAGTCTATAACAAATTATATGAGCAGCATTTATATGCTCGTGACCTGAGAGTCGAAGAAAAACTAAAGGACAGGCTAGAGTTTGTCTCGTTTGACTCGGGCCTGTTTTTTTCACCAGGTACAGTATTAAATAACCAGCAGCTGCCATACCGTGTTTTCACGCCGTTCTATAAAAAGATCAGGCCGTTACTGTCTGCGGGATATTCCGAGTATTCTGCCGGATCATCTAACGCTAAATTAAAAATAGTGAAGAGCGTAGCGCTGCAATCAGGGCAATCATTAAACTTATTAAATTTACTTGATGAGCATAACTGGCATAAAAAACTAGGTACACACTGGCAACCCGGGGCAGATAATGCATGCCAGCTGCTCGACACATTTTTAGAAGATGCGATCACAGATTATGAGACTGGGCGTGACATACCTTCAGCGAAGCAACATCACGTTTATCACCTTATCTGCATTTTGGAGAAATAACCCCGCAGCAGATAGTCACAGCAATATGGCCATTGCTTGAGGGGGAGTGCGGTGCAAAAACAACGCATTCAGCAGAAGTCTTCCTCAAGCAGTTAATCTGGCGAGAGTTTGCCCACAACGTGTTATGGCATTTCCCTGAAACGGCCACACAGCCGATGGATAAGCGTTACAGAAAAACATTCTGGCGGACCAGCAAAGCAGATTACAGCGCATGGACAAGAGGCGAGACAGGTGTTCCGATCATCGATGCCGGCATGAAGCAGTTGTGGCAAACAGGATGGATGCATAACCGTGTACGCATGATCGTCAGTTCATTTTTGACCAAAAACCTGGGCATCAACTGGCTGCACGGCGCCAGCTGGTTCTGGGACACGCTGGTTGATGCTGACCTGGCAAACAACAGCCTGGGCTGGCAGTGGGTGGCAGGCTGCGGTGTTGATGCGGCGCCATATTACCGGGTGTTTAACCCGGCCACGCAAACAAAACGGTTTGATAACAGGTTTAAATATATTGAAACCTGGGTGCCGGAACATACCGAATTAGATTATCCGCAGCCGATGGTCGATCTGGCCAGCAGTCGTGAAGACGCATTACACCGATATAAACAAATATATTAAGTATCCAGGAGATTCACTATGAAAGCATTATTACTCGTCGCCCATGGTAGCCGTCGTAAGCAGTCAAATGATGAAGTCATTGTGCTTGCAGACAAGTTGAAAAAAAATTGTTCTAATCAATACAGCATTATTCATGCAGGGTTTCTGGAGCTGGCAGAGACGCTGATACCGGATGGTATAAAAAAATGTGTCGATGATGGCGCAACGTCGATTGTCGTATTGCCCTATTTTCTTAACTCCGGCCGGCATGTAGTCGAGGATATTCCGAACATTGTTGAACAATCAAGGTCTGATTATAAAGGTGTTGATATTAAAGTAGCGCAGCACCTGGGCGCGTCTGAGTTAATGATGGATCTGCTCATATCATCAGCTAATTCAGCCAGGTAATTATTCAGGTAATAGTGTGAGGGGAAAAACTATGAACGGTATAGATCATTTTGCGTATATGCAACAAGTTGCTATAAAAATGGACGATCTCACGACAAGGGATGAAATTGAAACGGTACTCGATGAACTGGAATTTCTGTTCGAAGTGATCCCGCCAGAGATGCAGGACAATGCAGAGAAGTTAATTAGTATGCTGCGTGAAAAGCTTGCCCGTGCAAGTTAGTCAGCGAACCTTGGTTTATGACAGCAAATACTCTTTATAGTGAAACAGGCGAAGTTCAGGCTTACGCGATTCGTCGCGTAAATCCTTTTATCGGCGTTCTACAGGTTATAGAAACCGAAGGTGGGCGAGCGGTCAGCAGTAACGGTGTGGTCTGGCAGATTGAGCTGCGCACTGAACGTTCAGGCATGTGGGGCAGCCTCAACCGGGATGCCAAAGAGGTGGTATATTATCGATTTGGTTTATGGTCGGCAGATGAAGGTCTGGTTAATCGGCCGCTGGCGCCGCATCTCGACAAGGAGCAATTAACTTCGCAGTATGAATTTCTCATACAGTCTATTCACCAGCGTCTTCAGTATATACCTTTCAAACTGATCGATAATCGTGAGTTGTGGCTTTTCGATAAAGAAGAACGAAAGCCGCTCGTACTTTTGGCGTCACTAAAACCCGGTGACAAACCGCCTTCTCCTGAGCCGAAATACTGGAAATCATGTCTTGGTGCTAACGGTTTGGCAAGCCAGTATCGTTACCCGGCAGCAAGAGAACTTGAAAATCTGGTCGAGCGTACGGCAAGTACAAATATCTGTAAGTACTGGGTTAGCCGCGAAGATGATGGCGGAGGTATTATAGAGAGTGGTGGAGAAAATCTGCGTACCTGCAAGTTTCCCAGCAACCTGATATCTGAAAACTGGCCGAATAATGAGCAGGTATCTTTAATAAGTAATTACATAGCATGGATAGCGCCATCGTTATTAACGCTACAGCATCTTAGTAATGACGAACGCCATCGATTAGAGAACGTTTTAAATGTCCAGGCTATTTCTGTCGAACATCACTGGCACCTGTATCCAGAGGTCATGGATGAAAAAAAACTGAAAGCAGCGAGGGTGCAATGTCGTATGCAAAAAACAAGCTCGTGCGCATCTTGATTAGCCTGCACGGCTTTCGTTACGAGGGTTGAGACTCGCTAACTATGTTGCATGGAAAGACCTGATCCCGTAAATTAGTGAACAGTGTAAATGCGCTGACACTTTATCAGTGCAATTTAACAGTGAGACAACGTCTCACCACCCCCGCTTAATAACCAGGCCGGCCCACCAAAGATTGCGGGCATTAGGCCCTTTAATTTCAGGTGATGTTCCGCGAACAAAAAAACTAATACGAAGATTGTCACCAAATTCACGAGTAGCACCGGTCGTGAGACTTGCAAGTGTTTGCTCAATCTGGCTGCGCCCTAAAGTATGCACGCTGTCACGGAACTGACCCTGTAATAAGGAGCTGTAAAATCGATACTTGATATTGGCGCCGGCAAAGAGGTAAAACTCAGGTTTGCTACCAGCCATACCACGAACACTCGTTGCAGCGGAAGTTATGTATTCATGATGTGACGGGTTAAAACTCCACCAGGGAGTATTAAGTCTTCCCCAGCGCCAGTTTAACCCGGCATTGAAATCAGTTGAATAACCTGCGTTTGCCTCAAGATGTGAACTAATCTGGTAATTATCCGTTGTATACTGGTTTTGCTGAACTGACAAAGTCAACATTGCCGTGGGTTCACCGCCGGCAGAGATCTGATTTTCCCAGCCATTCACTTCATCCGAGCTGGTTGCCTCATGCAGTATTCGTTGTATATCACCGGCTGCTTTCAGGCCCAACAGGCCGAGTGACAAACTTGATCGATATGCCTTATTTTGCGAAGGATGAACAGCTAATTTGGTATTACTGAGGTAGAACAGGCTGGCAAAGGGCCTGTCATCTAGAATGGGTTGTGTTGCGGTGATATCCTCTGGTGTAAATAACACAAAACCATATTGCACGCTGTGTTTATTTATTACTGTATTAGCCATATTGTCCAAAAAAAACCTGTCAAAAACCCACCCGCGAACAGGATCAATATTCAGCCAGCCTGATTGTGCACGGCTACCAGATGCAGTAAAAGCGATACCAGCGGTATAGTCCCTGTCTTTCATATAGCGCTGAAAAATATTGTTGTCGATATTTAATTGCCAACCACTATTGTATGGTTCTGTATTGGCATAGACTGAGCTTAACCCTGTCTCTATCAGGAAATAAATGAACAGGAAATAAAAGCAGCTCTTTGAGTCAGCTGACTTTAGCGTAGTCATTTGTTTGGTAACAAACTTAAGAGAAAAAGCTGAGAATCATACTGCCTGTTTTTCATTCTGAATAATCCTTTCATAAGAATACCAGCGTTTACCCGTTCATTGAATTTCGATATTCAAGCGGCGATTTCCCGGTCCATTTCTTGAATGCCCTGGAAAATGCGCTCTGCTCGGAGAAGCCAAGCAGAAAAGCGATTTCGGTCATGCTATTGCCTGGGTCCCTGATATATTGCATCGCGACCATTTTACGTACGCTTTCCAGGACCTGGCGAAACGATGTGCCTTTGTCTCTGAGTTTGCGTTGCAGGGTGCGCTCACTGAGATGGAGTTCCCTCGCTATCATCTGGTCAGTGACCTTACCAGAGGGAAGTTGATCGATCATCAGTGACTGGATCTGCTGTACAAGGTCTCCCTTCTTGATCTTGACCAGGTATTTCATCAATACCTCATCATGCATCAGGGCAAGTTCCTTGTTAGCGGTCAGTAATTTCCTGTCGATATCGTCAGTTGCGAAAGTCATGCTGTATTCGCTGGCATCATAAACCAGCGGTGACTGGAAGAAGTCAGCGAAAACCTGGTGACAGTCGGGCGTGGTGTGCCGGAATGTAATTTCAACAGCCCTGAGTTCATCGCCAAAGTTTATCCGGGCAATACGCATCAGCACGGCCATTACCACATCATGCTGTTGTGGATAGCTGATAATCTCATCAGGAGTCTCAATTGTTACTTTAAACCTGCGGCCTGACTCTGACAGGTAAATATTCAGGCCTTCCGACACAACGTGGACAAAACGCTCCGCTCTGCTGAATGCCGTTCTCAGGCTGGTACTGACCAGCCAGGCATAGCCCAGCGCGCCCATGAAGGAGG
>CAVYHW010000081.1:0-10430 GCA_963768215.1 uncultured Gammaproteobacteria bacterium | reverse complement strand
TTTTTTGTCATCTCTTAACAGTTGCGTATTGCTGCCTTTTTAAACTGTTCAAACTTTTCCTGTTTAATCGTTAAGCCTGCCGCCATGGCGTGCCCGCCGAATTTATCAATCAAATCAGCGTGCCGCTTCGATATAATATCCAGAACATCCCGCATATGCAGGCCGGGAATAGAGCGCCCTGAACCTTTAATTTCATTATTGCCTGCATCGGCAAAGGCAATAACAGGACGATGGTATTTCTCTTTAATTCTCGAAGCCAGCAGTCCGACGACACCCTGGTGCCATTGCTTATCATATAAAGCCATTGCCTTTGGTAGAGACTCACTGTGTTCAAGTGTGAGTAACTGTTGTTCGAGAAGACTGCTCGCCTGCTCCAGCATTCCACTTTCAATCTGGCGGCGCTGTATATTCATCTGGTTGAGGATCGATGCATACTGTAATGCCTGCTCATAATCATCACTTAATAAACATTCGATACCTACAGACATATCATCCAGGCGGCCTGCCGCATTTAATCGCGGACCGATAACAAAGCCGAAGTCCTGTGATGAACAGGACTCAACTGATTTACCTGCAATGGTTAGTAACGCATTTATACCAGCGCAGGCCTTGTTGCGCCTTATACGTTGCAGACCGAATTCAATCAAAATTCTGTTATTATTTTCAAGAGGCACCACATCAGCCACCGTGCCTAATGCGACAAGATCAAGGTAATTCGCCATATTAGGTTCTGATCGCTTGCCGTCAAACCAGTTCTTTTCTCTCAATGCCACCCGCACAGCCAGCATTAAATAAAAAGCCACACCGACACCGGCGATGGTTTTTTCAGGAAAATCACAACCCGGCTGATTTGGATTCACAATAGCTGCAGCCTGTGGCAGTGTATCGGCGGCCAGATGATGGTCTGTTACCACAACCTGAATACCCAGCTCATTCGCCCTGTTTACACCATCAATACTAGAAATACCGTTATCCACGGTAACGATTAAATCTGGTTTTGCCGGCAACTGCGCCGCCACATCCACAATCTGCGGACTTAGGCCATAACCAAAATCAAAACGGTTGGGCACCAGGTAGTCCACATTAAGCGCGCCAAATGCTCTCAGTGCACGCAACATGACTGCACAGGAAGTTGCACCGTCAGCATCGAAATCCCCTACTACTAGAATTCTTTTCTGGTTTATCACTGCATCAGCAACAATATCAGCAGCGCGATCAATATCTTTTAACAAAGAGTAATCGATTAAATCCGTTAAACTGTATGAAACCTGCTTTAGCTTTGTGACACCCCTGTTAGCATATATTTTTTTCAGCAGAGGATGTAATTCACTGTTCTGAAGTTGTTCGCTTATCTCGGTATTTCTGCGAACAATGGAAGAAACCTTAGTAGCCTGCCCGGAGGATACATAATCAGGTGAGATATGATCTGGGCAGATATTATTAGTAGATTTTGACATGTTGCTCCAGTCTTTCCTGTCGCCAGAATTTTAAAGCATCATATCTTGAAAACTGATATTGTTTTTCATTACATGGATACAATATAACTTTAATCTTATTTTTATTCGCCATTTTCAGTAATGGGTAAACCCAGTGGTCCAGTACTTCAGTGAGCTTTTCCAGCCATAGTGTTACATCCGTATAATTAACCAGATGCTCAAGATCGGACAGATGCAATACGTTAACAGTTTCATCATTAGCCATGCTAATGTCATTGAATAATAATTCCGCATATTCACTGGCCGACTCTGCAAGCGGCAGGTAATCACATTGTACATGCCTGGCCAGTCCTTTAAACATATCATCATTACTGCAGACACTGCTCACATGGCATTTATTAACTTCAGGCAATTCTCCACAGCCATGAAACCAGAGGCTATTAATGCTTTGCAGATCCAGGCTTTCTCTTTTGTTATTAATATCATGCGAATGCATTAACATTTGAGCTTCAGTGAGCACCTGTTTCCAGAAAGCTGACGTCTCACCTTTTGGTAAAATGAAATTAATATTTCTGCCGACAGCATCGCTCAATGGTGTGGTATTAATCTGGATCTTTTCCTTACTCGCCACAAACCAGTTGTCTTTGCCGGTTGCGATAAAACAAAGGCCATCCTGATTAAAATGCTGATTTAATGCATCGCGGAGAACAGTAGATTCATTATCGCTGATAGCAAGATCAGCACTGGAGGTTAATATTGCGTGGTCCATGTCAGCCTGCAAATGAACAGGGTCGGCGCACATATAACTCATTGAGGCCTCATATTTATCAAAGGCAAGCAAAGTTAATGCCGCTGATGGAAAATCACCTTCAATGGATAAATTAAATATTGATGCAACCACGTCATTTAGATTTGATGAAGATGGACCGGGGGACGATCTTGATAAAACTTTAATCCAGTTTTTGATAATACGGTTATTTGTTAAGGACTGAATTTCAGCAAGCGGACCACATACACCGGGTACAATAATATGCAACTCAGAATTTGCATTCATCTTTGCGAATTCAATTATTAACTAACTGTTGCTGGCGACGAATCTCATATAAACAAACGGCGGTCGCCACCGAAATATTCAGACTTTCAACCGTGCCCAACATGGGTATCGACACCAGTTCATCACAGGCTTCACGGGTCAAACGCCGCATGCCCTTGCCTTCCGACCCCATCACCAGGGCCAGCCGTTTATTGGCACTCGTGCTATCGCTGGAACTATAGATCGTCCGTTCACAGTCGCCACTGGTACCCACCACCCAGACATTGCTTTGTTTTATTTTTTCTAATGCACGGGCCAGGTTTGAAACCATAATATACGGCACGGTTTCAGCAGCGCCGCTGGCAACGTTGCGAATCACCGGGGTCAAAGCAGGACTGCGGTTTTTTGAAACAATCACTGCATCGACAGCTACGGCATCGGCAGTGCGTAAACAGGCGCCAATGTTATGCGGGTCCTGTACTTCATCTAACACCAGCAATAACACGGAGTCTTTTTCTAAAATATCTTCAAGAGATACAGTACCTGAGCTGCTTTGACGTATTTCTGCAACCACCCCCTGGTGACGTGCTTTGGGGCATTTTTCTTTTAAGCTCTCATTGGTAATTGTCTGAACGGAAAGGCCTGAGTTTTTAGCAATATTTAAAATTGTGTTTATCCGCTTGTCGTTTCGTCCCTGCTGCACAAAAACCTGCAGAATATTTTCCGGCTGGTTTCTGATGGCGGCTTCAACAGCATGGATGCCGTAAATTAATTCTTGTGATTTTTTTGACATTATTTTAGGTCCGCGAATAACGCAAAAGAAAAAAACTATTTAGTCCACAGATGAACACTGATAGACACAGATGAAAAAGTTATAAACCTTTAACTGTTTTCATCTGTGTGTATCAGTGTTCATCTGTGGACATAATTATTTTTAATGTTCCGAGATTAATTCAAAATCAATTTTTCGATCATCCATATCTACCCGTGAAACCCGAATGCGTACATTATCATTTAAGCCAAACTGCAGACCACGGTTATCACCCACCAGCAGGTGTGCTTTTGGATCAAAAACGTAATAGTCTTTTGGCAAGGTGGTTATATGTATTAAACCTTCAACAAAATGTTCTTTTAGTTCAACGAATAAACCGAAAGGCACCACACCGGTAACATGGGCGTCATAGTCCTGCCCGATTTTATCCAGCATGTACTCGCATTTAAGTGCAAACTCAGCATCACGTGTTGCTTCATTGGCTCGACGTTCGTTTGTTGAACAGTGTTCACCCATCTGCGCCATACGGTCCTGGCTATACATGTAATCTGCAGCTTTAGCTTTACGAATAATATGTTTTAATGCGCGGTGCACCAGCAGGTCAGGATAACGGCGAATCGGCGAAGTAAAATGTGCGTAATGTGTTAACGCCAGGCCAAAGTGCCCTGTGTTTTCCGCTTTATATATCGCCTGTTTCATTGAACGCAGCATCAGCGTTTGAATCATATGGTAATCATCACGCCCTGTTATCTGTTCACTTAGTTCAGCATAATCATTCGAGCTGATTTTTCTTGAAGGTGCGCCCAGTTTTAAATTAAGGTCCGAAAGAAAACCGCGCAGGTCTTCTATTTTTTCATCTGTCGGGTCTTCATGCACACGATAAAGACACGGGTATTTGCTTTTAGCGATATACTTCGCCGCGCAGACATTGGCTGAAATCATGCACTCTTCAATAATCTTGTGCGCTTCATTACGTACCGTAGGCCGAATGCTTTCGATTCTCTTATCGTCGGTAAAATGTATCATGGTTTCCGTAGTATCAAATTCAATGGTACCGCGTTTTATTCTGGTCGCAGAAAGAGACTGATACAGTTCATTTAAGTTGGCAATGTGCGGGTAAATATCCGCTGCTATTTCTCCTGTACCATCATCTTCAAGCGCCTGTGCAACCTGGGTATAGGTCAGCCGTGCATGTGAGCGCATTACCGCTTCCTTGAATTTATAACTTTCTATTTCGCCCTGTTTATTAATAAACATCTGGCAGGCCATACATAAACGGTCAACATCCGGGTTAATAGAACATAAACCATTCGACAGAGCTTCCGGCAGCATCGGCACAACACGGCCCGGAAAATACACCGAAGTAGCGCGTTCATAACCTTCTTCATCCAGTGGTGTGTCCAGATCCACATAATGTGCAACATCGGCTATGGCAACAATTAACTTCCAGCCATTGCCATGTGGTTCACAATAAACCGCATCATCATAGTCCCTGGCATCTTCACCATCGATAGTGACTAAAGGTAGACTGCGTAAATCCATTCGGCCGTGTTTGTCATTGTCTTTGACTTTATCGCCTAATTTTTCCGCCTGCCTGATGGCTTCATCAGAAAACTCATAAGGAAGTCCGTGATTGTGTATAGCAATCTCAATTTCCATGCCCGGCGCCATGTGGTCACCGATAATATCAACAACTTTGGCGACCGCCTCTCTTCTTTTGGTCGGCTGGCTGGTAATCTCGACTTTAACAATTTGCCCCGCTGTTGCCTGACCTGTCATATCAGCAGGAATGAGAATGTTCTGTGTGATGCGCTTATTATCAGGCACGATATAAGCGATGCCATCCTCTATAAACAGGCGGCCAATGAGCGTACTATTAGCGCGTTCAATTACACTGATAACCGAACCTTCCAGTCGGCCTCGGCGGTCAACACCGGAGATAGTGGTCACCACATGGTCACCATGCAACACACCGCGCATCTGTTTTGCACTTAAAAACAGATCATCCCCGCCTTCATCCGGCACCAGAAAACCGTAACCATCAGCATGCGCGATGACATGGCCGCGAATAAAGTGCTTTTCATCGACCGGCAGATAACCACCGCGACGATTTTGTATCAGCTGACCATCTCGCACCATGGCTGACAAACGACGGCTGACACCCTCCTGCTGGTCCTCTGACACCTGCAGGGCTTCAAACACGGATGACTGGGTCATCATCATGCCGTTTTTCTTAATGGTTTCAAGCAGCAATGTGCGGCTGGCAACCGGATTCTGGTAACGTTTGGCTTCCAGCTGTGCTTCTGGATCAATAATTCTTTTTGAACGTTTACCGGCAGATTGTTTTGTTTCGTGTTTTTTAGAAACCGACTGATTAGCGCCCTGATTACTAGTTGGGTGCTTTTTAGATCGGTGCTTTTTAGACGGGCGCTTTTTAGACGCTTTCTCTTTAATCTTGCTCATAACATTGTCCATCACCGTTTTAACGGCACTGGATTTAGTCTTGTTCTTTTTTTTCTGTAATCATAATAAATAATGGCTGCTATATCACAGCCCGGGTAATAAATATAAATGCCTAAACAGGCACATAACAAATTGACAATGGGATTCACGCCTTGTAAAGTTCGCTGCTTGAAATTTCATCACATGCCGAGGTGGCGAAATTGGTAGACGCGCTAGCTTCAGGTGCTAGTGGGCTTTGGCCCGTGGAGGTTCAAGTCCTCTTCTCGGCACCATCTTAACAAACCATCCAGACCACGACAGACCGCATTATACCTAGTTTTTAAAAGAATTATTTCAATAAATTCTTTCTACCGTCTTGTCTCTCATGATCTATGATTGTACCTTTTGTGGTACGTAGATTTGTCTATTTTGCTTCTTGTTACGTTGCATTAATACGTTGTAGTGAAGACCAGACAAGTCATAGCTACCTGCCTGGAACCAGCACGAAACTGACTGTCAGAAATCTTCCGCAGCCAGGATGTAAGCATAGGTACCCTTGCCTTTACCGCCGCGTAGGTAGACTTTATCTGCGACTTCATGGATCCGTGCCAGTACAGCATCGAACGCCTGCAGAAGTCCCGGCTCATCATTTTCCATCTCCGGACATAGCCGTTGCAGTGCCTGCGCACCCACAAAGAATGAAATCTCGATCGTGCTATCGTATCCCCAGAAGCAAACCTGACTTCTGCTTTCATCGAAACTGCGGCTTGCGTTCGGAAAGCTCAGCCTCATCGTCTGTTACCTGAGCGTTGCGCCGAATAACCATTACCGTCCGGATTCATGCCCTTGAGGAATTTGAACAGATCACTGTCGGTGGTAAGAACAAGCGTCGTGTTTTCGGCAATGGTCGACTTATAGGATTGCATGGTACGCGTGAACTCGTAGAATGCCACCGCTTCCGGGCTCTGGTTGTAGGCCCTGGCGTAAATTTCGGTGGCTTTTGCGTCCGCGACGCCGCGGATTTCTTCGACCTGCCGGTAGGCCTCGGACTGGATCTTGTTCAGGTCACGTACACGATTGCCGCGGATTCGGGCGGCCTCGCCGTTGCCTTCCGACAGGAAACGTTCCGCGATCTGCCTGCGCTCGCTGATCATACGGTCGTATATCTTCGGGCGCACGCTATCGTTGTAGTTGATACGCTTGAAGCGGATATCAAGCAGTTCGATACCGAATACGCGCACCTTCTCGGCCGCCGCGGCAAAGATTTCCTCCTCGACCAGTTTGCGTCCTTTCTGGATCGGCACCAGCGCACCCATATCCAGCTTACGTTCAGCGTCGGTCAGGAAGGTGTCGCGCAGCGGCACGCGGTCCTTCGTCGTGCGGATGATTTCGATCAGCTCGTGCTTGGCGATCGCATTGCGGGTCTCGCTGCCCAGGATATCGTCCAGCCGCGACTGTGCGCTACGTTCATCGCGCAGCCGCAGAAAGTACTGTAACGGGTCCGTGATACGCCAGCGCGCGAACAGATCGACCGAGATGTAAAGTTTGTCCTTGGTCGGCATATCCGACGGGTTGCCGTCCCACTCCAGAACGCGCTTGTCGATCGGATTGACTTCCTGGACAAACGGAACCTTGAACTTCAGTCCCGCGGTCGTCACGGGCTCACCGACGGGTTTGCCGAACTGGGTGATAATCATCTGCTCGACTTCGCTCACGGTATAGACCGAACTCATCGTAATGTACGCGCCGATGACTACCAGTACCAGGATTGCTATCTGACTGATCTTCATGGTTTTGCCTCCTTCTGTGAATCGAGATTCAGCAACGGCAGGATGCTGCGCGCCTGTTCATCGATAATAATTTTCGAGCGTATGCGCGGCATCACGTCCTGCAGGGTCTCGATATAGATGCGGCGGCGCGTAACTTCCGGCGCCTTGGAATATTCCGCCAGCAGGGCGCTGAAGCGGGCGACATCGCCTTCCGCTTCGTTGATGCGCTTGAGCCGGTAACCGTCAGCTTCGCGGATACGCTGATCCTTTTCGCCTTCGGCCAGCGGGATCACCTTGTTGTAATCGCGCCGCGCCTCGTTGATCAGTTTCTCTTTCTCCTGCTGCGCCTGGTTGACCTCGTTGAACGACTCCTGCACCGGTGCGGGCGGGTTGATGTTCTTCAATTGCACCTGGTCGATGCTGATCCCCATCGCGTATTTGGTCGACAGCGCCTGCATCTTGGCCAGCGCTTCGGTTTCGATTTCCTGACGGCCGATGGTGATCACTTCATCCACGGTGCGATCGCCGACGACTTCCCGCATCACGGATTCGGACACATAGCGCAGGGTATCACTCGGCTCGCGAACCTCGAACAGGAATTTAACCGGGTCCGAAATGCGGTACTGAACCACCCATTCGACCAGCGCGGCGTTCAGATCGCCGGTCACCATTTCGGTTTCCCGCCTGCCGTCGCGCGGCGTCTGGTATGGATCGCTGGCGCCCGGCGTCGAGAAACCGAACTCCTGCTTCAACTGCCGTTTGACCGGAACAATCGTCGCCGAATCAATGCCCAGTGGCAGCTTGAAATGCAACCCCGGCGGTACTTCCTTGAGATATTTACCGAAACGTTGCACCACAACGACCGAGTCGCTTGGCACTGTGTAATAGGATGTCCAGGCACCGAGCACAACAACGGCGAGCACTGCAATAACGATGAGCCCGCGTGGCCCACCACCTGGCCCTCCACCGGAATGCGCTGCCTGAACCAGTCCTGCACCTGCCGTATCAGCGCATCAAGATCGGGCGGCCCCTGGTTTTCGCCGGCATTCCATGAAGCCTGTCCACTGTTACCGTTTGGCATTGTTATATCCTCTGTTGTACACGAGTGAGGTCGCCCTCAGTGTGTTTGTGTTGCATTCATCGGCATCCATGTTCATATAAAACCTCTTTATTCAAAATTCAAAATCGGGCTGGCGGGATTGCCAGTGGAGCGTTCTTCATCACTGCCATTGCCTGCATAATATCACATACTTATATAATCCAGGTCACCATGCAAAGTCAGTCATAAATGACATTCGGGCCAGCTGGCAAGCTGAATATCAGATGTTATAAAAACCCGGCAACTGTCTGGTCAGACGGCGGCCACTCGATAGAGTCGGTGTCAGCGAGTAAAGAGTTATGACGAGCAACAGGGAATTTGTTGATTGTTGTTCAGCAAGGGGGTTTTTATTTGCAGGTAAAACGATGACGGTAGTTTCCTCTCATTACATCAGGAAAGCAAATCAGTTGATGTAGTACCCCGCCATGAAGTACACACGGAAATACACGCGATTGAAATCGGTGCCCCTGTCCCGGCATTATTCAGCATCCTCAACAACCCACAAACGCTGCCAGCCTGCATGGCCGAGACGGCGCAAGGTCTCGATATTTTTTTCATAGATCTCGGCGGCGTCTGGGAAAGCAGCCACAGCACGGGCGATGCTCGATTCACGTAACAGATGAAGCATGGGATAAGGTGAACGGTTGGTGCAGTTCTCGATAGCATCCGAGTCCGCATTGCCGAACTGGTAATCGGGATGGAAACTTGCGATCTGAAATTCCTCCGCCAGTCCCAGCTTTTTAATGGCGGCATCTGCCGCGCGCAGAAAATGACTGTACTCGATAAACTCTGTCAGCACGCCGGGATGAATCAACAGCGTGGTCTCGCAAACATTGGGGTCCGCATCATGCAAAGCACGGAGTTCACTGGTGAGGTCTATCAGTAGCTCATCAGTGTACTGCGCACGACTCACAAAATAACGCACCCGCTGATTCACATGCACCGATTTGGCGAAGGGACACAGGTTAAGACCGATAACGGCCCGTTCGAGCCAGGTTCGCGTGGCGGCGATAATCGCATCAGATTCGGTGGAGTGAAATTCAGCAGGCATAGGGTGGTGTTCAACTGGGACTGTGAGCTGCATTATGCCAAATCCCGGCCATTTATACCGCTTTATTGAATAGAATCAGTCCACAGATTAACGCAGATGATATGTTTGTGCGTTTGCGACGGAGATAGCCGTACCTTCTCTTGTTTGAATTACAATAATCCGCGTTAATCTGCGTTCATCTGTGGACTAATGCCTTTAATGTTTTTCAGAATGCCAGCTTCGTAGGGGACAATACTAACAAAAAGAACCAATATTAGAGCCTGATCGTTCCCATATGGCCGCAAGTAAGGTATAAGAGCACTATGAAAATACCAAAACGACTCCAGCCCCTGGTTGATGACGGCCTGGTGGATGAAGTCATCAGCCAGTTGATGAGCGGCAAGGAAGCCGCCGTGTATATCGTGCGCTGTGGCGCCGAGATCCGCTGCGCCAAGGTTTACAAGGAAGCGAGCAAACGCAGCTTCAAACAGGCCGTGCTGTACCAGGAAGGCCGCAAAGTGCGTAACAGCCGCCGCGCCCGCGCGATGGAAAAAGGCTCAAAGTTCGGCCGTAACGAGCAGGAACAAACCTGGCAGACCGCCGAAGTCGATGCACTCTATCGCCTGGCCCGTGCCGGTGTGCGCGTCCCTCAGCCCTACGGCTGCATTGACGGCGTGCTGCTGATGGAACTGATCACCGATGCCGAGGGCAATGTCGCGCCGCGCCTGAACGATGTGACCCTGTCCGCGGAACAGGCGATACAGGATCATGCAGCCGTGATGCGATACGTAACGCGCATGCTCTGCGCCGGGCTGGTGCACGGCGACCTGTCAGAATTCAATGTGCTGG
>CAVYHW010000080.1:0-13206 GCA_963768215.1 uncultured Gammaproteobacteria bacterium | reverse complement strand
GGCATTTAGAAAATATTAAGAAGCAGCTTGACGAATGCGAAGCAGAAATGCAGCCGTTAAAAGTGGACAAAGATCTGCTCCGTGCGTTCCATACTTTATACGGAAGTGCGCGAACTGCTGAAGTTGGGCCAATTGCTGATTTAACAGGCGTCGCAGAAAAATATATTAAAGCACGTCAGGATGGCGGTGAAGATGATATTCCAGAAGATGTTGCTGTTGTGTTCAGGGAAATTGAACACGCTGTTTCTGCAATGCTGGATGAGGTAGCAGAAGGAAATTTACCTGTCGGTAATAAACAATTACATGAAAAAATAAATGAAGTTCTTCAACAGGAAATACAGGGGCAGTCAGAAAAATACTGGCATGACAACACATCTATAGCTGAAGATAATATCGCAGACAATACTTATGCCCCATTGCCATATACAGATGATGTTGTTGTTAAAATTATTGATACTGAAGGAGAGAGTAATAAGTCAGTTTCGGAAGGTGTACAACAGGGCGAAGAGGAACCTGTGCATATGCCCTATGGTGATATTGATGATGAATTAATTGATATCTTTATTGAAGAGGCAACTGAGTTACTGGAAAGCTGTGAAGATGCATTAAGTCAAATTAAAGATGAACCGGATGATTCGGGTCACATTCATCAGTTACAGCGAAACATGCATACACTGAAGGGTGGTGCACGTATGGCTGATTTAACGCCAGTTGGTGATTTAACGCATAATCTTGAATCATTAGTGGATATGGTGAATGACAGTAAACTCCAGATGGATAAAGGCTGTTTTGATTTGTTGCAGGAGTCACTTGATGTTTTAACAACGATGATTTCTACTGTTAAAAACCGTCAGCCAATGCCACCGGCAGGCGCATTAATTAATCGTATTGAAATGCTGATGCGCTGTGAGGTTGAAGAAAAAAGCCCGGTGGAGAGTTTTGACGTAGCGTTACCTGAGCCTGAATCTGTTGATGATGAAGTGCCGGAATATCTGTCTTCCGAAGAACTACATTCCTCTGGGCTGTTGCACGAAAAGCAATTAGATAAAGTCAATGAACTGAACGGCAGTATTGAGCTTGAGATAGAAGATAAGCAGCAACGAAGAAAGGAACCTGCACAAAAAGACAGGCCGCACTGGGGAGAGCGTTCCACTGATGTTAATTTTAAGGAAAGTCAGGAACAGGTCCGTGTTCGTTCTGATTTATTAAATAACCTCGTTGATTTCGCAGGCGAGGTAAATATTTATCATGCACGTATGGGTAAGCAGATATCAGACTTTGGTTTTAACCTTTCTGAGCTGGAACAAACGGTAGTACGACTAAAGGAACAGTTGAGGAGCCTTGAAATCGAAACGGAAATTCAGATTCGTTCAGGTTACGAGAAAGAAAGTGGTGACTTTGACAATAATTTTGACCCGCTGGAAATGGACCAGTATTCAACACTGCAACAGCTGACGCGGAGTTTGAGCGAGACTGCTGGGGACGTTGACAGTATTAAAGATATTCTGGGTGATATTACACGCGAGTCGGAATCATTATTAGTGCAGGAGTCACGTATCAGTAGTGATTTGCAGGAAGGTTTAATGCGTACCAGAATGGTGCGTTTTGGAGGCCTGTCATCAAGATTACGTAGAATTGTTCGACAAGTTTCACGAGAATTAGGTAAGGAAGTTGAAGTTGAGATCAGTGGTGAAACAAGTGAAGTCGACCGTACCGTGCTTGACCGTATTATTGCACCGCTGGAACACATGATACGTAATGCCGTAGCTCATGGTATTGAAACACCTGAGGCACGAAAAATTCTGGGTAAAAGTGAAACAGGTAAAGTTTTAATCGGGGCGGAGCGTCAGGGTTCTGATGTCATCATTAAAGTAAAAGACGATGGCGCGGGAATTGATACTGATAAGATCAGGGAAATAGCTATTAAAGGGGGATTTCTTGATGAGGATTCAAAATTATCTGACCGTGATGTATTGCAGTTTATCCTGCATTCCGGGTTCACTACAGCAAAAGAGGTAACACAGGTTTCTGGCCGTGGTGTCGGCATGGATGTTGTGGATAGTGAAATTAAGCAGCTAGGTGGCGTGCTTGAGATTAATACTGTACGAGGTCATGGTACAGAATTTAATATACGTTTGCCCTTAACGCTGGCGATTAATCAGGCGTTATTGGTGAGTGCAGCCGATGATGTGTATGCGATCCCACTGTCAAGTATTGACGGCGTTGTGCGGATTACAGGTATTGAATTACAGCATTTCTATGATAGCGAAAATAGTCATTATGAATTTAATGGCATTGAGTATGAATTAAAACATCTTGGTGCTATGTTGACAACTTACCAGCCGAATTATTCAAAACAATTGAAGCTGTTTCCCGTGTTGCTTGTGCACGTGGGTGATCAGCATTTTGCATTACATGCTGAAGATCTTATCGGCCGGCGTGAAATCGTAGTTAAACCTGTGGGCCTGCAAATAGGCTCAGTTCATGGTATTGCTGGCGCAACAATCCTTGCAGATGGTCGTGTTGTGCTTATTCTGGAAATGTCAGCCCTTGTTGTGGCCAACAGCCTGTTTAAATCTATGAGCTCAACTGATGAGTTGCCCAATGTTGCTGATGAGACTAAAACTATTATGGTAGTAGATGATTCTATTACCATTCGTAAAATTACTGAACGTATTCTTAAGCGGTACGGCATTGAAGTTATTCTTGCAAAGGATGGCGTGGACGCTACCAATCTGCTGCAGGAAAGTCTGCCTGATTTAATATTGCTTGATATTGAAATGCCGCGTATGGATGGTTTTGAAGTCGCCAGTTTTGTTCGTAATGATGAAAGGTTAAAAAATATTCCGATCATTATGATTACCTCCAGAACAGGCAGTAAACATAAAGAAAAAGCGATAGATATTGGTGTCAATCAGTACCTGGGTAAACCATTCCAGGAAGACGGCCTGATGAAGAACATTAACAAGATTTTAAGGACGTCTTTTTCATTAACCTGATGGGAATAATTAATGGCCAAAGATACACAATCAATTAAATGCGTTATTCTTACCTTACGCAATAACAATGTTATTGTGCCTGAGGCATTAGTTGCTGAAATTATTTCAGTTAAAGATATTGAAACGAGTGTAAACAGGCCACAATGGTATCTTGGAGATATGAAGTGGCAAAGTGTCAGTGTTCCTTTATTATCATTTGAAACGGCTGCAGGCACAGAAGTTACTAAAGTAAATCTGAACACCCAGGCAGTCGTGCTGTACGCAGTCGCTAAAGACGGCGAGGTAAGTAAAATTCCGTATATAGGTTTAGTGATGTCTGGCGTACCTCACGTGAGTACTTTTTCCCGAGAACAATTTAAAATTGATAGTGAAGCTTTAGAAGACCATCCAATGGTTGCTCAGCATGTTCGAATTAATGGTGCAAGCGTTAGTATCCTTGATATTGATGCAATGGTTAATATGGTTTCTGAACTTGCTGCGTAGGATGCGTTGAGGTACGAACCGCATCAATAGTGTTAATAATCTCCCCACAGCATTTGAAGCGCACTAATCACCGCTGGCCCAGCTGTTTCTGTACGCAGAATACGAGGTCCGAAACAAATGTTGTTAAAATGACTATTCTGTAAAAAAGCAATTTCGTCTTCAGTTAAGCCGCCTTCCGGCCCAATCATAACTTCAATATTCTTACCTGATGTGGCCTGGTTAAGTTCTATTTGCCGAAGTGAGGTACCTGTTTCAGGATTTAATACCAGTTTTAATGCGTGATCGTTTAACACTGAATTTATATTGTCAAAAGTGACTGTCTCTGTAACGTCAGGAATAATATTACGGCCTGACTGTTCGCAGGCGCTAATAGCTATCTTGCGCCAGTGGGCCAGTTTTTTTTCTTGTTTGTCTTTCGTTATTTTTGTATTTGAGCGTTCGCACATTACAGGTATGATTTTGTTGACGCCAAGTTCAACAGATTTCTGAATGCTGAATTCCATTCTGTTTTGACGAGACAGGCCTTGAATTAACGTGATATTTAAACTGGATTCTTTGCTGGATTCTGTTTTTGATTCAATTGCGACCAGTGTCTGTTTAACATTGTCATTTAGTGTTTTACAGTGATAGTCAAATCCATCGCCATTAAACAGGACAATGGGTGACCCTGTTTTTGTCCGTAATACACGAATAAGGTGACTGGAGGCGTCAGCATTTAGCAGCGTGGTTTCACCGCATGACAGGTTCTCAGAGTGATATAAACGTGTTACCGGCACAGTAATAGGGTTGTAAAATGGGCCTGTTAAATAGAAAGCCTGTTGCAGATGGCATTTATCGCATTTGCCTGATTTAAGGTGTAAAAATGCAGGCCGGGTGCTCCCTGTTCCAGCAACTGGTTGCATAAGCTACTGACCACGTCGAGGCCAAAAGCCTGCAGGCTTTCTTTGTCATCAGCGTATGCTTCAAGCTGTTTTCGAATCCAGCGCGGGATTTCAGCACCACATGTGTCTGAAAAGCGTATCAGACTTTCAAAGTTAGTAATTGGCATAATCCCGGGCGTGACAGGAATCGAAATGTTCTCCTGTTGGCACCTGTCGATAAAGTGAGAATAGGCATCAATATTATAGAAATACTGTGTTATAGCGCCGTTGGCGCCAGCCATAACTTTGTTTTTAAAATGCTTAAAATCACTTTGCGGTGATGTCGATTCCGGGTGATATTCCGGGTAGGCGGCAACTTCAATAGTGAAATGATCACCCGTGGTTTCACGAATAAAAGATACCAGCTCATTGGCGTGAGACAGTTCTTTAGTGCCCTCGCCAGTTTTCGGCACATCTCCACGAAGTGTCACTAAACGTGTTATACCGAGATTTATATATTCGCTCAGCAAGTCACTAATCTGCTGTTTGCTGGAACCGATACATGAGATATGCGGCGCCACATTGATATTATTTGCAGATAACAGCTTAACAATCTCAAGCGTGCTGTCACGTGTAGTACCACCAGCGCCAAAAGTGACTGAATAATATTCAGGCTGAACAACATCATTTAATGACTGTTGAGTTAGCTGTAATTTTTCAACACCGGCTTCCGTGCGCGGCGGGAAAAATTCACAGCTCATTATTACCGAACGATTACTAGCGTTCATTGTATAAACTCACGATTTCTGTAGCTAAAGACCAGAAGAAAGATAAAATTACTAAAGGCGCAGACATTAATAGCGGTAATGTTCAGACTTGTATGGCCCTTCAACAGGTACATTTATATAATCTGCCTGTTGCTGAGACAGCGCCGTTAATTTGGCGCCAACTTTTTTCAGGTGCAGATGCGCCACTTTTTCATCAAGTATCTTGGGCAGAACATAAACCTGGTTTTCGTAGTTTTCACTGTTCTTGTAAAACTCTATTTGTGCCATGACCTGATTAGTAAAAGAGGCAGACATAACAAAACTCGGGTGGCCGGTTGCACAGCCCAGGTTAACCAGTCGGCCTTTGGCCAGAACAATAATACGTTTACCATCCGGGAAAATCACATGATCAACCTGTGGTTTTATTTCTACCCACTCGTAATTGGCCACAGAGGCTATATCAATTTCAGAATCAAAGTGACCGATATTGCAGACAATCGCTTCATTCTTCATGGCGGCCATGTGATCATGATTAATAACATTAACATTGCCAGTGGTGGTAACAAAAATATCACCCATGGCGGCGGCATCATTCATTTCTACAACACGATAACCTTCCATTGCTGCCTGTAATGCGCAGATGGGATCGATTTCAGTGACCCATACTGTGGCGCCCATACCGCGGAAAGCCTGGGCACAGCCTTTGCCAACATCGCCGTAGCCGAGCACCACGCAGATTTTACCGGCGATCATGACATCGGTTGCGCGTTTGATACTGTCGATCAGTGACTCACGGCAGCCGTACAGATTGTCAAATTTGGACTTGGTTGCTGAATCATTTACATTCATGGCGGGGAACAGTAATTCGCCTTTTTCCTGCATTTCGTAAAGACGATGTACGCCGGTAGTGGTTTCTTCAGTGACACCTTTTACGCTGGCTGCTAAGTCCTGCCATGTGCTTGAGCCTGGTTTGATGGTACGTCGCAGCACATCAAGTACAGCTTTATATTCTTCGTTATCATCGTCTTTGGTTTCGGGTATGGTACCTGCCTTTTCAAACTCAACTCCTTTGTGGACCAGCAAGGTGGCGTCACCACCATCATCCAGGATCATATTGGGTAGTTTGCCATCTGGCCACATCAGCGCCTGCTCGGTGCACCACCAGTATTCTTCGATAGTCTCACCTTTCCATGCAAACACAGGAATGCCCTGATCAGCAATGGCGGCAGCAGCATGGTCCTGCGTTGAGAAAATATTGCAGGAGACCCAGCGAACTTCAGCGCCCAGGGCGACCAGTGTTTCAATCAGTACAGCTGTTTGAATGGTCATGTGTATGCTGCCCATAATGCGGCAACCGGCCAAAGGCTGTTCAGCCCCGTATTCTTCACGTAATGCCATCAAACCCGGCATTTCGGTTTCGGCTATACGGATTTCTTTGTGGCCCCATTCGGCCAGTGAAATATCGGCGACTTTGAAGTCAGCCTGGTTGCTATCTTTTGGGGAATTGGTATCAACAACGGCATTCATGCTCATCTCCTAATCTGTAAATTAAAGAAATGAGCGCCGTTGTTTAAGATACCTTTGATAAGGATTCTTGCTTCTGAGCCTGACAGTCCTTGGTTGTTACCATTGGCTGTTGCAGCGCTCCTCAGAAATAGTTTGCGAAGTATAGGACACATCTATCAATTAAACAAATTTCTGTAAGGCTTCAAGTCTTCATATTCAACCTAAAATCATCAGTTGGACGGCAGGTAGGGCGCCTTTTTTATCGTGACTGGCAAGGCGCGATGAGGCGGAATAGCGAGCTATTGCAACGATTCGCAACGATGCCAGGCGCGATAAAAAAGGTGTTATACCTGTCGTAGCGCTGTCACCCTTTCGGTGAGTTGGTTAGTGGCGCAATAGTTAAATATATTCATAGTGTTAGTGTTACATTGAAGCGGTCAACTGATGAATTTAGGTTCAAGGCCTGTCTCGCAGTTTAATGGCTGTTCCATTAACAAGAGGCATAACGCGGAAGATGGTGACTTGAAGCCTTACCCTTCGGGGCTTAGCCTGTGCTAATCTCGTCGTTATGATTTTTTAGCGTGTATACACATGCTTTCAAAATCATGCCTGGAGGCCAGCAATTTGGCGTTGCCAGAACTTTGTTCAATCGATAGATGTGTCCTACAGCCCAGCTGCGTCCCTTAATTCATCTGCTTTATCGGTTTTTTCCCAGGTGAATTCAGCTTCTTCACGTCCAAAATGCCCATAGGCCGCGGTTTTTTTGTATATAGGGCGTAATAAGTCCAGCATCTCAACAATACCGCGTGGTTTTAGATTGAAGTGCTGGCGGACAAGTTCTACGATTTTTTCATCTGAAATTTTACCGGTGCCAAAGGTTTCTACAGAGATGGATGTCGGTTCAGCTACGCCAATAGCATAGGAGACCTGGATCTCACATTTGTCTGCAAGACCGGCAGCGACGATATTTTTAGCAACATATCGTCCCGCGTAAGCGGCTGAGCGGTCAACTTTTGAAGGGTCTTTGCCGGAGAAAGCGCCACCACCGTGACGCGCCATACCGCCGTAGGTATCAACGATGATTTTACGGCCGGTCAAACCGCAGTCGCCTACTGGGCCGCCAATCACAAAGATACCGGTTGGATTAACATGAAATTTTGTGTCTTTACTGATCCACTCTTCAGGCAGTTCATGGCTGATGATTTCATCAATCACGGCTTCGCGCAGGGTTTCATATTTAATATCAGGATCATGTTGTGTAGATAAGACCACGGCATCGATGGCCACGGGTTTATTGTCTTCATAACGGAAAGTGACCTGGCTTTTGGCATCGGGGCGCAACCAGGGCAGGGTGCCGTTTTTACGCAGTTCCGCCTGGCGTTTTACCAGACGATGCGCATAGGTAATCGGCGCTGGCATTAACACATCGGTTTCATTGCTGGCATAACCGAACATTAAACCCTGGTCACCCGCACCCTGTTCATGGTCAGATGATTCATCTACTCCGGCAGCAATATCAGCGGACTGTTTATCAATGGATGTTATGACTGCACAGGAAGCGTAATCAAAACCCATTTCAGAACTGTTGTAGCCAATTTCTTTTATCGTGTTTCTAACCACTTCCTGCATATCAATCCAGGCTGTGGTGGTGATTTCACCGGCGATCACAACCATTCCGGTATTAATCATGGTTTCACAGGCAACACGGGCTGTATTGTCCTGTTCAAAAATAGCATCAAGAACGGAGTCGGAAATTTGATCAGCGACTTTATCGGGGTGTCCTTCTGAGACAGATTCGGATGTAAATAAATAATTGCTCATGTTTAACCTTATTTGTTAATGAAATATATTTGCGGACCATGCCGGTAAATCTTTAATCAGGACATATTTACACCGCCATCCCTGACTCCTTGTGATATACCGCCTACCCATGGGCATAACCGCAGCGCCATCCATGGCTCATTGCGGAATACCGCCCATCCATGGGCATAACCGCAGCGCCATCCATGGCTCATTGCGGATTACCGCCCATCCATGGGCATAAAAAAACCCGCTTTAGCTGCTTAGCTGAAGCGGGTTCTCGATGTTCTTTGTATCGAAGCTCGCTTTAGCTGAATTTATATAGCGCTTGCAATCTGAGACAAATTAGCGCTGTTTGCAGCATTATCCATCAAATTATAAAGATGTCAATGTTTAATTTCTGGTCGTTTCAGGTATTCGTTCCATTCTTCCTGTGTCAGTTGCTCATTGTTTTCTAATTTATTTCTGAAATATTCACTGCGTTCTTCAGCATTGAGGCGTTCAATTATTTCTTTATATATCTCAATAATTACGTCCTTATTTTCAGTTTCGGGTGTTTGTAACATCGACAGTGTATTAAGTGTTTTTTCGTGTTCTGTATTGCGAAAACGCTCAAGTAATGCCGCCGAAGATAATGTTGTATTGGACTCTATTGTTTGTTGCAATGTGTGTAATAAAGGCAGGCCTTTATTAAAAGCCTGTTTAAAACTTTCAGGCACTTTGTGCTGTGTGGCAAGGGCCGGGTTTTGTATTAACAATGCAACAGCCAGTCGTGTTTTATTGTTTGAAACCTGCTGGGTGCGTGCAGGTTTTACTTTTTTAGGGGCTGGTTTTTTGTTTTTAACGTCAGATGATAATATTGATTCAAGATGCTGATGGCTTAAACCAACCAGTGTTGAAAGTTCTTCAATTAATAAATCTTTAAACAGGCTGTTATGCATCTTCTGGATCAAGGCATTCGCTTTGCTGGCAAGCTGCGCCTTGCCTTCTTTTGTACTGATGTCGGATTCAGACTTTAACTTTTCAAACAAAAAATCTGATAATGTTGTTGCGTTTTTAATGCGTGCTTCAAAAGCCTGTTTACCTTCCTTGCGTATCATTGTGTCAGGATCTTCTTTTTCCGGCAGAAAAAGAAATTTTGCAATGTGGCCGTCACGAATGACAGCTAATGTGTTTTCCAGCGCACGCCATGCGGCTTTTTTACCTGCAATATCACCGTCGTAACAAAAAACGATTTCATGGGTAGTGCGAAATGTTTTTTGAATTTGCTCTGTAGTGGTGGCTGTGCCAAGCGATGCTACGGCATAGTTGACGCCGTGTTGCGCCAGGGCGACGACATCCATATAACCTTCAACAATGATGATGCGCTCAATGTTTCTTAATGCCTGTTTGCTTTCATACAAACCGTAGAGTTCATAACCTTTATGAAACACCGCATTTTCCGGTGAGTTTAAATACTTTGGTTCACCCTTATCGAGTATTCGCCCACCAAAACCAATGATGCGCCCACGCTGATCGGTAATGGGAAAGATAATACGGTCACGAAACCGATCATAGGTTTTATTGTTATCATTGGTAACGATTAAGCCTGTTTTGCTTAAAGCGTTTAAATTTTCAGAGGATTTTCCCAGCTGGCTGATTAAAAAATCCCAGCTATCCGGCGCGTAACCGATTTTAAACTGTTTACTGATTTCACCTGAAAGACCGCGTTGTTTAAGGTAGTTAATGGCGCGCTCAGATATTTTTAGCTGTTTCTGAAATAAATCACTGGCCTGCTTTAAAATATCATATAAAGGCTGATTGTCTTCCCTGTTGGTATTTGCAAATGTGCTGTGCTCATGGGGTACTTCAAGGTGTGCATCTGCGGCAAGAGTTTCAATGGCATCGATGTAACTTAAATGTTCATAGTCCATTAAAAAACCAATAACATTACCTTTGGCATGACAGCCAAAACAATAGTAAAACTGCTTGCTTTCACTCACTGTAAATGAAGGCGTCTTTTCGTTATGAAAGGGACAGCAGGCGCTATATTCCTTGCCTTTTCTTTTCAGCGGAATACGGGAATTAATGACTTCGACGATATCGCTTCGTGAAATCAGGTCATCAATAAAACTTTGTGGGATTCTACCTGCCACGATCGAAGTAAATCAGGGTAATAAGTTAACAAAGGACAGCTGACGCGGATTAAAAATTCGTTCGTATTCAACGATCGCGTAACGATCAGTCATGCCGGCGATGTAATCGGATATGCCGCGGACCAGGCCTTTGTCACCGTGTTCATCTTTAAGTGTATTACAGTGTTCAAGCGCCTCGGTAGGCAGTATTTTGAAGTCATTTATAAAGGCGTTAAACAGGGCGTCAATCACGTCAGCTGCTTTTTTAGTCATGCGATGTACGCGGTAATGCTGGTACAGTTCTTTGCGAAGAAATTGTTTAAGTTCAAGTTTCTGTTCACTCATAGTGTCACTGAACGCCATTAATGCCTGTTTTTGATTACGTACATCTTCGATAGATTTTAATTTGGCCCGAGAGATGTTTTCCCGTGAGGTATCAATTAAATCAACTACCATAACGTTTATCATGCGGCGAATAACTTCATGAGTAAGTTTTTTATCGCACAGCCCCGAATATTGTTTGTTTACAATATCATACTGTTTCCTGAACAGTTCTATTTTTAATAAACTGTTGATAGTAATCAGTCCATAACGCAGGCCATCGTCGATATCATGGTTGTTATAAGCGATTTCGTCTGCGCAATCGGTCAACTGTGCTTCAAGGCTGGACTGTGTTTTATCTATAAATCGCTGACCGACATCGCCCAGTTTTCTGGCGTTATTCACTGCGCAGTGCTTTAAAATGCCTTCACGTGTTTCAAAAGTCAGGTTGAGGCCATCAAAGTCAGCGTATTTCTGTTCGAGTTTATCAACCACACGTAAGGACTGAATATTGTGTTCAAAACCACCGAAGTCTTTCATGCAGCTGTTTAATGCAGTTTGTCCTGCGTGACCAAAAGGGGTGTGGCCAAGATCGTGTGCTAATGCGATGGCTTCAGTTAAATCTTCGTGCAGTCCTAGTTCGCGTGCTATGCTGCGCGCGATCTGGGCCACTTCAAGGGAATGGGTTAAGCGGGTGCGAAACAGGTCGCCTTCATGATTAACAAATACCTGCGTTTTGTATTCCAGTCGCCTGAAAGCAGCGGAGTGAATAATGCGGTCACGGTCACGCTGGTATTCATTGCGATAGGTTGGATGTGTCTCATTAAAGCGCCGCCCGATGGACTGCCTGTCATTGCATGCATACGCAACCAGGTGACCATTATAACTGCTGTCAGGATTGCTTGTGTTGTGCTCATTCATGGTCGGCCCGGTTTTTTTGATCAGTTGGCGAGTGATAGTTCAATGGCTTTTTTCAGGTCTTCTGCTTTATATTCAGCCGTTACCAGAGACTGGCCAATGCCTTTCATTAATACCAGGCGTAAAACACCATCAAGTACTTTTTTGTCAACAGACATTAATTCCAGAAATTTTGCAGTCGACATGGTTGAGGGTGCTTTGTCTGGCAGCTTTGCCTGCTTAATTAGCTTGATAACACGTTGTGTTTCATCATCACTCATCCAGCCCATTTGCCTGGACATGACAGCCGCCATGCACATGCCGGCGCCTACGGCTTCACCGTGTAACCATTTACCGTAACCTAAGCCATTTTCAATAGCGTGACCAAAAGTATGCCCCAGGTTGAGTAATGCGCGTTTACCGCTTTCACGTTCGTCAGCAGCAACCACCTCAGCCTTGGTCCGGCATGAAACTTCTATGGCATAACTCAGCGCTTTTTTGTCCCGCTCCAGTAGCGCCTGCATGTTTTGTTCTAACCAGGAAAAAAAATCAATATTGCAAATCAGTCCATATTTAATGATTTCTGCAATGCCCGCGCTGAGCTCTCTATCAGGCAGGGTGTCAAGTGTGTCGGTATCGGCTATCACCGCCCTGGGTTGATAAAAAGCGCCAATCATATTTTTACCGAGTGCATGATTAACACCGGTTTTACCGCCAACGGAGGAGTCAACCTGGGACAGCAGGGTGGTTGGTATTTGAATAAGATGTACGCCACGCTGGTAGCTGGCGGCGGCAAATCCTGCCATATCTCCAACCACGCCGCCGCCTAAGGCGATAATGGTGGTATTACGGTCAAATCGATTACGCAGCAGCGCATCATATATCTTGTTTAATACCTCAAGATTTTTGTATTTTTCACCATCAGGAAGAATAACACACTGATGTTTAAGCCCGGATAACATCGATTGTGTTTTTTCCAGATAGAGTGGCGCTACCGTTTCATTACTGACAATAAGGGCGCTATTGCCAGGAATATGTTGCTGTAATAATTCAGTCTGGCCGAGAAGTGCGTTGTCGATATAAATCGGATAGCTGCGCTCACCCAGGTCAACAGTCAATGTTGTCATTTGTTTATTTTTTTGTATAGGGTATCTCTATTAATTCTGGATGTGACAGATTGAGATTCAAAATTTTCAAGAGCAAGGCGCTAAGTGCTTGTAATAGTTATTCTATTGCAAGTGCTTAGCAACGCGGCTATTGGGAATTTTGAACTCAAGATGCTCATTCAAGAATTGATAGAGGTACCCTCTGATTAAAGAGACTTAATAATAGCCTGTATTACGCCGTGAATCGAGTTGTTTGCCGTGTCAATTACATAATCGGCGGTTTCTTCGTACAGTGGCCCACGTTGCTCCAGCAGGCGCTGGAGGAGCAATACGATGGTACCAGTAGAAAACAA
>CAVYHW010000079.1:0-31665 GCA_963768215.1 uncultured Gammaproteobacteria bacterium | reverse complement strand
AAATATCTTTGATCACGTAAACCGATAACTTGAGCCGGTCGATGGTTTCTATACCATGCGCGGAGCGTAACCAGTAAAAACCTGATACGCCAATCAATAACATGGCGCCCAGAAAAAGCCACCAGTAGTTAATCAATGCATTACTTGTCGCCATCAAAAATAATGTACTGCCGGGCAGTTCGTCGTGTATACGTTCAAATAAAACCGTAAATTTCGGAAACACTACGACCAGCACAAAAACCACGACGGCGATAGAAAACAGGATAAGGAACCCCGGGTAGATCATTGCCGAGACCACCGTGGCCTTGAGTTTTTCGCGTTTCTCATCCATGGTCTTCAGCTCGGTGAGCACTTTATCGAGAAAACCGCCGGTTTCAGCCGCTGCGATCAAATTAATGTACGCCAGTGAAAAAAACTCCGGATGTTTACCTAAAGCGGCGGAAAAACTTTTGCCTTCCTCTACATCATTCATCAGTGATTTCATGATGATTGTCAATTGCGGTTTAATTTCCAGCGCGCACAATGCCTTCAGCGATTCAAACAGCGGCATGCCCGCATCAAGCATTAAGGAAAGCTGTTCGGTAAGAAATATGCGGTCTCTAACATCCAGCTTCTTCTGCGTCAGTTCACCCAGCCACGGCGGCAATTGAAGGCTTGCCGGTTTAGCCTGTTTTTTTGCTGGTGCGAGTTCAATAGCCATAAATTAACTGTTGACCACGCGCGAGACTTCTTCAATTGTGGTGCGGCCGCTGACGACCCGCTCAAGGCCATCATCAAACAGGGACCTGTGCCCGGACGCCTGCATATATTGTTCAAGATCGTCGCGTGAAGGATTACCGGTAATCAGGTCCTGCAGCCGGGCGTCAGCTTCCAGCACCTCGTGAATACCGATACGGCCCTTATAACCCGAGTCATAACATTCCGAGCAGCCTCGCCCCTGGACCAGCTTCATGTTTGTGCGTTCACCCCAACCAAAACGCTGCAGAATTTCCGGTGAGGCAATATAAGACGTTTTACACGAAGGGCATACCGTGCGCAGCAGTCGTTGACCAATGACGCCAATGAGTGCCGATGATAACAGGTAGGGCTCTACACCCATGTCGATCATTCTTGAAATGGCACCAATTGCATGGTTGGTATGTAAGGTAGAAAGCACAAGGTGACCGGTAAGCGCTGCCTGCACGGCAATTTCAGCGGTTTCCCGGTCACGAATTTCGCCCACCATGATGATATCAGGATCCTGTCTGAGTACATGTTTGAGGATGGCATCAAAGGTCAGGCCGATGCTTTCCCTGACTTCGTTCTGATTGATGATTTCCATCTGGTACTCGACCGGCTCTTCAATGGTAACAATGTTTTTCTCGATCGAGTTCAGGTAATTCAATGCGGCATAAAGGCTGGTTGTTTTTCCGCTGCCGGTCGGGCCGGTTGCCAGTATCAGTCCAAAACTTTTGCTTAGCAAGCGCTTGTACGCTTCCAGGTTGTGATCGAGCATGCCCAGTTTATTCAGGTCAAGCAGTGACTCATTTTTATCAAGCACACGCAATACTACCTTTTCACCAAACAGGCCGGGCAGTGAGCTGAAACGCAGGTCAACCTGCTTACCGCGAGTATGCACCTGAATGCGGCCATCCTGGGGCAGACGGCGCTCGGCAATATCCAGGTTAGCCATAACCTTAAGGCGTGAAATCAGTGCCGGGTGCAGCTCTGCACTCAAGGTGCTGAACTCATACAGTACACCGTCGATACGCAGCCGAATCCGGCTTTTATTTCTGCCCGGTTCAATGTGGACGTCACTGGCGCCGTCCCGTATGGCACGCTGTATTACAGAATTCACCATATTGATGACGGGGCTGCCTTCTGCCATCTCATCAATATGAGAATAATCGTCAGGCCGGTTATTTTCCATGACCTCGAAATCGTCTTCGACGATATCGAACAATTCCATGCCTAACTCATTTGGATCTTCTGAATAGGCTTCATTGATTGTTCGCAGCACGTCGTTGCGTGAGGCAAGTATGGCTTTGATCTTGGATCCGGTGCGCTCTTCTATTTCATCGTTAACGGGAATGGATAACGGGCTTGGCGTTGCAATAAACAGCATATTGCGAACTTTAAATAAAGGAAACACGCACAGCTGTACCGCCTTGTTTTTTTCGATAATATTAATAACATCAGGATCGTATAGCTGCGAGTTGAGTTTTACATAAGGCACCTGCAACAGCTGGGCGAGAACCGGCAGTAAATCTGTTTCCTTAATCCATTTCTGCTCAACCAGGATTTCCCCGAGTCGCTTGCCGAGTGTGTTCTGCATTTTTAGTGCTTCGCCAAGCTGTTCCTCGGTGATTAACTGGCGAAATAACAGTTCATCGCCCAGTCGCCGTTTTTCCAGTATAGCCCGTGGCATAAAGACAGAAACCGAGCTTTTTTCTGGCGGGTTCATTTGCGCAACATAATCAGACACCCCGGTCATATCCAGTATGTCGCGAATAACCGGGTTTATATTGGCAAGTTTCAACCAGCCACCATCACGAATTATCTTTTCTACACCATCAACAATCGCGCCGAGGCTTACACTGTTTAGTGACTTAACCCTGGCGAGATCAATAACAATACGTTTTTCATGTTGCTGCTGACAATGCCTGAACACCTCGGTGAGCTGTTGACGCGCATTTTCATCAAAAATGCTGAACTGCGGCGTTAAATAGATCATCACACCGACACGTGTGAGTAATATATTTGGCCACAAGGCAGGTTCCCTGTCCACTAAATCAATTTTATTATCCATTTCTGACATGGCGAACTATTCTTGAAGAAAGCATTAAAGAATGCACCCGGTAATTACCGCTTACTTGTTTGAACAATGTTTGCATTTTACGTATTCAACCAGGCTTTTTAACTCAAGTTCGGCTGATTGTGGTTTCATAATTCCATAACCCTGTGCATAGTCAATATTATAAGTGTTGAGCACATCCAGAATCGCTTCATTCTCGACATACTCGGCAATGGTTTTAACCCCCAGCACCCTGGCAATAGCCGATATGGCGGAAACCATTGTCTGGTCAAGTTTACTGCTGACAATATCCTTGACCAGGCTGCCGTCTATTTTGATGTAATCTATGGAAAGTCTTTTCAGGTAACTGAATGAACTCAAACCACTGCCAAAATCATCCAGTGCAAACTGGACGCCAAGCGAATGAATTTTATTCATAAAACTAATACAGTTATTAAAATTCTTGATTGCTGCCGTTTCTGTAATCTCAAAATAAATATTAGTCGGCGGGATATTATATTCACGCAGGCAGTCGGATACATAATCATGAAAATCTTCATCACCAATGGACATGCCGGAAAGATTAATGCCCCATTTATAATCAAATGAAAGTTCCCGATATTCCTCTTTACTCAATAACTCAAATGTATGTTTAATAACCCAGCGGTCAACTTTGTTCATCAGGTTATATCTTTCAGCAACCGGAATAAACTGGTCGGGAAAGACTATCGCACCCGACTCATCAATCATCCTGATAAGGATTTCGTAGTGTATTTTATTGCCATTCAAAGGCTGTATCAGCTGACAATACAGCTCAAACCTGTCTTCGCTTAATGCACGCTTGATATTCTCTACCTGGGTCAGCTGGTTTTTTCGCTTTATTAAGGCAGCATTCCCCGGCTGGTAAATAACCACCCGTTTATTGTCTTCTTCTTTCGCGTTGCTTATTGCCAGCTCCGCTGCATACAAGTGATCTGCAATCGTGGTTTCTTTTGAGTTTAAGGTAATAGCACCGGCCCTGCATTTGACTGTCACCTCCTTTTCATCAAGATGAAATATGGTGTTATCAATTTCATCACAGATAATACCAATACGTTCTTCAAGCTCACTTATTGGTGACTCAATCAGCATGGCAAACACATCGGCATCAAAACGCGCTGCAAACTTTATACCAGGCCTGGGAATGGAGATAATTTCTGCTATCGACGCAAGCAGGATGTCGCCCATCTTCATGCCATAAGCAGCATTGACAACCTTGAACTGGTTAATGTTAATCAGCACAAGATGGCTCTCACTTTGTCTATACGACATCTCTCGCCACAACGATTCTTCGAAACCTTGCCTGTTTAGCAAGCCGGTAATTTCATCCCGGGTGCTTGCAATATATTTGTAAGTCTTGTGCGCCACCGCTTCCAGCGTAGCTTTATGACTATTAGTAAAATCTTCATTTTCTACGTTATTCAGACAAAGCATTACCCCGCATGGCTTATTCATTTCAGAAAACACGGGGATCGCTAATACTTTCCAGTCATCGGGCAATTTTAAGGCATCCCTTAAAATTACGTCTTTATGGTTAACACCAAAAGCCTTGTGGCCGTTCTGAAACATCTCATAGGCAGTTTCAGATAAACGCTGCAGCAGTGATAACGTTTCTGTTGATTCATGCTCATACTTTACACCACCGGGGTATATTGATTGCCGCGATGGAATCCAGATAGCTGCATAGTCGGCATTAAGATGTACTGCACAGCTGCGAATGTATGTGCTTAATATATGCCGCGACTCTCGATATTCCGTCATCTCAAGATCAGATGCACGCAACATGGATAACTCATCATAGCGCTCGCCTAATTCCTTTGCCATGGCGGTCACTTCATATAAATAATAAAGTTCTGCTTTAACTATTTCTGCAATACTGCAGAGCACATGGATGACCTGGTCAGCGCCATGCTCACCCGCAACATCGTCACCAATGTCATAAAATACCAGCTCGCCCGCGTTACGACCGGCCAGCTCTCCCAGATGAAAATAGATAACATTAATAGCATTATGTTTTCGTTCAACATAATCACAGCCGCAGTGTTCCATGGTGATATAGTGTCTCGGCTCAGAATTTTCAATGAATTCTGCCAGCGTCTTATTTTCATTGCTTAGCCAGACAATCTGCCTGCTTTCATCACACAGGGCAAGCACAACGTTACTCTGCGGTAGCAAATTTACCGCCAGCTTTACATAATGCTTCAGCTCGAGCTCTTCGTATAAACTTGGGAACATCATGTTCATCATGCTGCTCTTACGATGCTTTTCTTTGGCTGAAGCAAGCGTTAACAATTCTTACCAGCTCACGAGGACTGACTGGTTTACCAACAAACTTAACTTTATTGACATCACCCACCCAGTCTCTGTTCTCGCTCTCCAGTGTTGAGGTCATAACGATTATCGGCGTCTGCATGTCACTTTTCGTATGTCTGATCGCTTTAACCAGTTCACGGCCGTTCATTTGCGGCATTTTAACGTCGGTGATAACAATATCCGGGCACTCGTCGGTGTAAGCTTCAAGCGCCTTCTGGCCATTAGTGACACAGGTCACCTGATAGCCTTGCTGCTGCAATACCAGTTTCAGAACGCGCGACACATAGGGTTCATCTTCTGCGATCAAAACATTTATTGCTTTCATATCACGTCCCTCAGCATATTGCTTTCTTTGGAGAAACTGATAACAAATTCAGTACCCTCACCCGGGGTACTGTGTATCTGTATTTTTCCATGATGAAGCTTGACGACTTCATTCACCAGTGACAGCCCGAGGCCATGGCCGGTACGTTTACGCACCTCTTCATCTTCAGACCTGAAAAACTTGCTGAAAACACGGTGACGATCCTGTTCTGATATACCAATCCCGGTATCGCGCACACGAATAATCATTTCCATATCATTCTCTTCAGCGATCAACTCAACTTTTCCACCTGGCCTGTTATATTTAATGGCATTACTAACAAGATTATTAATCGAAATGCGAACCAGGTCTTTGTCCAGAGACAAAACCCCAAGGTCATGCGGTACTTTGAGATCAAACTGAATCGCTTCCATCTGTTTGTTACGTGACATGCTTTGATATATATCTTCCAGAAACTCGCCCATTTTTACGCGCTGGCGATGTATCGGGGCTGTACCCATTTCTATCCTGGCAAGGTTCAGCAGGTTGTCTATCATCTGCGTTATACGACCGGTTTCATCATGGATTACGTTAGCCGCTTCGATGGTCAGCTCTCTTGATGCGTCGGCATTGTCCAGTAAAGTTTCACTGTACATAAACAGAATGTTTAACGGTGTTTTCAGCTCATGTGCAACATGTGCAATAAATTCCCCATTATTCTTTTGTTCAATTCCTTCATTGGTAATATCGCGAAATACAATAATCCTGCCCAGCAGGCGGTTCTCGTTTACATGTGAGTACAGGGGGTATGCGTTTATCAATACTCGCTTATCTGTTTCAGCAAGATAAATATCAGCCTCTTCAAGCTGAAAAGCATTGATTGCGTTACCGCTCTGGGTATTCACCAGGTATTCGGTCACCTCACGATTGTCACAAAAATCACTCAGGTTGCAACCTGGCGCTTTGCCTTCCTGTATCTCTACCAGGTCATGTATTTTGTTGTTTGTGTAGGTTACCTGACCGCTTTCATCTGCAACCAGAATGGCGAAGGGTAACGCGTTCAGTGCTGACTCCAGCCTGACTTTCTGATAAACAAGTAACTTGCTGGAAACGACTGAACTGGTCTGTTTTGTTTCCAGTTCATTAATATGATTGTAAGCGGCTTCAACCACTGTACTGAACTTTTGCATCAACTCCTGCGTGCTTTCATTGCTTGCCAGGTCAGTATTTACCGATTTTGTTTTGTTAATTAATGCCTGCAACTGGCGGCTGATGCTGCTTATAGGGCTCAGTTCTTTTTTTATCATGAAATAAAAAATCGGCGTTAACATGAAAATCGCCATTGCCAGAATGGCCAGCAGGCGCACCTGTGAGGTGTCAAGAACGTATGTTGGTTCCTGATAACCCAGTCTTATAAATGCAGCTAACTCACCCTTTTCCATAATGGGTGCATAGTACTCATTTATTGTCATTCCTGTGGCAGTCTTATATTCAGCCTCGCCTATCCACTGGTTAGGCAGGCGGGGAACACGCATTGGTGACAAGGTGATTTCGGGTACGGCAAATTCGGCCAGTGATTCGCCCTTTGCATCCACTACTGAGGCATAGGCAAAATGCTGGTTTACCTGCGCTTCTTTGAGTAAGCTCAGGGTTCCTGCCACGCTGCCGTCACCCGTCAATTGCGAAACCGGCATACTGCTCAATAATCTAACCAGGCCCACGCCCTGGCGTTGTATCTCATGAATATCTTCGTTCTTTTGCAGATGGAGAAACACGCCCACAGTAAACAGAATGACCACCAGTGAAGCAGCAATCATGCCTATTCCAAGCTTTTCGTTTCCAATATTTATTCTGTTTTTTTCTGTATTTTTCATGCAATTTGAGTTATCGGCAGGTACAGGCAAAAGTTTAGCTACTGGTTTTTAATTATTAAAAAGTGATCTCGCCCGATGAAGAACAATCATTGGTATTTACAGATTCCGGACAGGCCTGCTATGTTGACCAAAACACCGGCAAGCTGACTGATTGGGCGATACCTCGATCTGTGATTTGGTAACATTTATGTAAAGTCTAGGCAATAACGACAGACTTTCATTAAAAGCAGGTGTTTTTACAAAAATAAGTCCGTGGCAGAACTGATGCTTAAGCGACGAATTGAAACTGAGTCCAGGCTTAAGCTCCACACATAAGCACAACAAAAACAATTCACCACAGAGGCACAGAGGGCACAGAGAAAAGCTTTATTCTTGTTAGCTGCGCCTGCGGCGCATCTAACATAAAAAACCTCTGTGCCCTCTGTGCCTCTGTGGTGAAATGCTTTTTAGTTTTTAACTGTCAGGCTATATAGACATCAATATTTAAAATTGTCAGATTAGGTTTGAGCTACTTCAGATAACGCTGTTAACACCAAGCGACTTTGTCGTATCTTAATTACCAAGGGAAATTGACGGATCTACTTAATCAAACCTGTTTTTGTTGAATAATCTGTTTCGCCTGTTTCCAGTAGTCTTCAAGCTCGGCAATACTGCATGCCTGCATAACTTTTGCATCGCGTTGTAAAAGCTGTTCGACAATGCTGAAACGTGAGATAAATTTCCGGTTGGAATCGCGTAATGCCTGCTCCGGATTCACCCCCAGGTGACGCGACAGGTTAACGCAGGCAAACAGGATGTCGCCCATTTCATCGATGATTCTTTCCTGGTTACCCTGCTGCGCTATCTCGGCTTTGAGTTCGCCTATTTCTTCGTTGATCTTGTCAAACACCGGCATAATATCGTCCCAGTCAAAACCATGATGCGCCGCTCGCTTCTGAAGTTTTTCGGACCAGCGTAATGCCGGCATTGTTCCAGCAATACCGTCCAGGTAACTCGATTGCTGCGTTGATTTTTCTGCCCGTTCTTTTTTCTTGTGCTTTTCCCAGTCCTTATATAATTTTGCTTCATCACTTGTTTTATCATCACCAAAAACATGGGGATGACGCCGAACAAGCTTGTCATTTATTTCATTAACAACATCAACAAAATCAAACTGGCCTTGCTCTGAGGCCATCTGTGCATGAAACACCACCTGAAATAACAAATCGCCCAGTTCGTTTTTAAGATCAGCCATATCTTTACGTTCAATCGCATCAGCCACTTCATAGGCTTCTTCAACGGTATAGGCGGCAATTGAGCCAAAATTCTGCTTAATATCCCAGGGGCAACCATGGTCGGGATTGCGTAAATCCACCATGATCTGTAATAGTTTTTGAATTTCCTGCATAGTTTTTGAGCTATTTAACTGCAAACTTTAAAAACAAAACAATTTGTCCACAGATGAACGCAGATTAACACAGATAAAAACAACAGCTTTAATTACTGTTATTAACTAAAAAAAGCTTTTCATCTGCGTTAATCTGCGTTCATCTGTGGATAAAATTATCTTTTGATTTTTGTTTATTAGCGTGTATTTGAGGCAAATATTTTATTGTTTAGCCTTTAAAATTCAAAACGCACACCAATATGCGCCTCATCATCAACTTTATAATCAGCCACTTTGTTATTATCAACTTCCAGATTGCGATAACCAATATAAGCCCGTGCACTCGGCGTTACTTCCATCTCAATTGCAAAGCGATATTCCTGTAAGCCGTCAAAATCAGAAATACTGGTCACTTCCGGGGCATAAAAAGCTTCGCCTAATATAGCAAAAGGTGCATTACCCGGAAACACATAGCGAACACGCACACCGATAGCAATGGCGCCACCATCAACATTTAATGAAGTAGCACCCGGACCTTCCAGGGCACCTGCATAAGCCTTGGCGCCGACACCTAGATGTAACGCTTTAATATCACCGGCATTGCTGCCACTAACAAGGACAGAGGCGCTTGCCAGCACATCATTGTGCTCGTTAATCAGGGCGCCATAACCAATGTCTGCACCGCCGTAACCAAATGAGGATGCTTGTGTCAGGTAAGATATTTCAGCCACATCCTTTCCAACACGAAAATCGATGGCGCCGGCTGATACATTGTTAAAAGGAATAAGTAGGGTTGTTATTATTAATGCCTTACGTAGCATATGGAAAGATACCTCTTGTAATTGCTCTTTATAGTGATTGATATTATGAGTCGAATTCTAGCATGTTCTATAAACACGCGAAGACTAAAACAAATCAGTATGCTGCTGCAAGCAGCGCACCCTTGAGTAGACGTAAGTGACCGAAATCAGTTTAACCTAAAATCATCAGTTGGACGGCAGGTAGGGCGCCTTTTTTATCGTGACTGGCAAGGCGCGATGAGGCGGAATAGCGAGCTATTGCAACGATTCGCAACGATGCCAGGCGCGATAAAAAAGGTGTTATACCTGTCGTAGCGCTGTCACCCTTTCGGTGAGTCGGTTAGTGGCGTAATAGTTAAATATATTCATAGTGTTAGTGTTACATTGAAGCGGTCAACTGATGAATTTAGGTTCAATCGATATCACGATTACGCCCCCAGCCTTTCAGATATTTTCTTACCGGCATCTTTCACCAGTTTTACCCACTCCTCTTTTCGGCGCTCGATCGGTGCAGATATCGATAAACCTGCAACAACATTTTTACTGCTGTCGTAAATCAACACACCGATGCAGCCGACACCTTCTTCAGCTTCTTCATTATCATAAGCAAATCCCTGGCCCTTTATCTGGTGGACAATGTTGAGCAGATCCTGCTCGGTACTTATGGTGTGCGAAGTATAGGGCTTGAGCCCGGTACGATCTGCATAGGCATGCATGAAGTGATCGCCCAGTTCAGCGAGCATCAACTTACCGACCGCGGTAACGTGCAATGGCGCGCGACTGCCGATGACCTGCTCGACTCGCATCATTCGATTTGAAGTAACACGTTCGATATAGATAACTTCATCACCTTCACGCACGGTGAGATTGACCGTTTCGCCGATGGCATCACGCAACGCTTCCATGATATCGCGTGCCTGCTCTCTCAGGCCGACACTGCGCTTTACTTTGCCGGCCAGGCGCACCAGTTTTTTACCTAACATGTAGTGCCCGGCAGCATCTTTTTCGACAAAGCCGGCTTCCATCAGCGCACCGAGTATCCGAAAAGCAGTGGAAGGATGCAACCCGGTATCGGCGGAAAGAATCTTCAGGCTGACGGGATCTTCATACTGGCGATTGCGTCAAGCAAACTGGCACTACGGTCGATAACTTGTATAGATGACATAATTAATATTTCATATTGTGAAAACGATTGTGTATTGCAAAATTATAAAGTCTAGCGCTAAGGTTAACACAAGCTTTAAATGTGAGCAGTGACAAAAAACAGGCGGTGTCAGATAAACACCGCTTTTCATTTACCAGTAAAATTTCATATTGTGAAATATTAATTGCAATGTGAAAAATAGATTACCCTTTAAGAGGACAGTCCTATGAGTAACAACGACAATTCAACTATTCCGACTTTTTGCCAGGGCATACAACACTTCGGTGAAAAATGGCCTGATTTTGACAAACACGCCGACTCAGGCAGTCATCGCGAAGGCCAGAACGCGATCCAGAGCAGTGACGATGACAACAGTGTTTACCAGACATTACTGGCGGCAGATGCGCTGCGTTACCTCACTTTACAGGTGACCGGCTCAAAAGGCAGTGGTCACCCCGGTGGATTTGCATCCAGTGCTGAAGCGCACGCATCATTGATGATGCTTGGCCACACGAATATCGTCACTGAAGTCGGCCATCATGCACCAGGTTTCTACTCTTCGATGTTCCTCGATAGTTCACTGGAAGAGATGGGCATCAATAACATGGACGACATGATGCAGCGTTTCCGTGAAAAACACGGCCTGCTGGGTCATCTCTCCGGCGCTATTCCGGGCCTGCTGGCACCAGCCGGTCCGCTGGGCCAGGGACAGCACTTTGCCATGGCTGGTGCTTATCTGCATCGTGATAAATTATTCCCGGTCACCATCGGTGATGGCGGCATGGGCGAACCTTATGTATTGAATTCGATGATGCACTTTCACACGTGCCTATCCTGAAATCACCAACTTTTTACCGACCTTGATCTGGAACGGTTACTCACAGGAACATCACTCCATGGTATCACTGCATGACAATGAGCAGATGATTGCCTACTGGAAAGGCCATGGCTTTGAAGAAGTCATCCTTATCGATGCCAAAGATTTTGATGATAGCGATCAGCAAGGTGCCTATGTCGACAGCAGCCGCTTCTCACTAAAACAGCGACTGGCCTTTACCAAAGCCGTATTGCAGGGTATCGATAACGCGGCAAAATCAGCCATGAGTGGGAAACTGACTGCCTTCATTATCAAGCAGCTGAAAGGTACCGGCGTGCACACTGTCGGCGCCAAGTCGCATAACCTGTATCCTGCCGACACGCTGGATCAGCCGCATATCATCGACGGCCTGCAACGCCGTGCCCTGCCAGCAGAAGCCTGGCAGCTCGTGCGTGACAATTTACGCCGCGCCGGTGGCGGACCCGCTGCAAAAACGGTGGTAACAGAAGGTGAACTGGAATTCACCCCATTGCCAAAACTGAAGATGAACGAGTTTGCAAAAAGCGATAAGGCCGTGCCTGCGACCGCCATGGGTGCACTGGTTGCACAGATGGGACAATCTGATCCGTTATATGTCGTTACCAATGCCGATGGCAATGAAGCCTCAGCGATGAAAAACATCAATGACGCACTGAAAATTCGTCACCCCACCCAGGATGCTTTATACAACCAGGAGCCTAATGGCCAGGTATACGAACCCCTGAATGAAGACGCCTGCGCCGGTTTCGCCGCTGGTCTGGCATTGTTTGGCTCACGTTCGATCTGGTTATCTTATGAGTCTTTCGCTATCAACGGCTGGCCCATCATGCAGACCGTGGCACAGGCAATGGCCGAACTGCGCCGTAAAACACCATCGACGGTGTGCATGTTTACTGCCGGTGCGCTGGAACAGGGCCGTAATGGCTGGACCCATCAACGTCCTGAAATCGAAAACTATTTTGCCGCGATGATGCGCAATGGCAATAGCTACCCGCTGTTCCCGTGTGATGCCAATTCAATCCAGACAGCTTTTGAATATGCCACTGACAGTTATAACAAGAGCATGGTGATCATCGCTTCGAAAAGTCCGCTGCCGGTTTACATGACGCTGGAAGAATCTCGTCAGGCGATTGAAGACGGTGCGGCGACTATCTATGAATCTCAGAGCGGCGACAAAGGCACGGTAGTATTTGCCGTCACCGGTGACATGATCTTCCTGCCTGTATTCGAAGCAAAAGATAAACTGGAAAACGAGGGTTATAAGGTGCGCATCGTCGCAGTGGTTAATCCGCGCCGTCTGTACCGTCCGACTGATATTGCCTGGGACACCGTTTCAGAACCCGATAACAGATTTATGGACAATGATCACTTTAATGCACTGTTCGACGCTGATGTTCTGCTGGCTGTCAGCGGTGGCCCGAGTGCTGCACTGGAACCGGTTTTGATACGCACCCGCGCAGCAAACCGTGACACCTTCTGCTGGAAACGTGGTGAAACTACTGCTACGCCATCAGAGATCATGGACTTCAATGGCATTACTGCGGATAACATGCTGCAATCGATTGAAGGTTTTTTTGCTTCTGCAAATCGGCCTGAAAAAGCAGCCTGATTAATTAACCTGATAAACAACGCAGATATATAAGGAGCTATAAAAATGTCAGCAACAAAAATCATCGTGCTTGATGATGACCCGACGGGCTCTCAGACAGTTCACAGCTGCCTACTGCTGACCCGTTGGGATGTGGAGACACTGAAACACGGCCTGCAGGATGCAGCGCCGCTGTTCTTTGTACTCACCAATACCCGTGGCATGAATGCAGCTCAGGCAGCAGAACTGACTCGTGAGGTCTGTATTAACCTGCGAATCGCTCTTGGACAACTTGCTTTAGAAGGCACAGACATCAACCCTTTACTGGTCAGCCGCTCTGACTCGACCTTGCGCGGTCACTACCCGGTAGAAACCGATGTCATCGCCGAAGAGCTGGGGCCATTCGATGCTCACTTCATGGTACCGGCTTTTTTTGAAGGCGGACGTAAAACCATCGACAGCATCCATTACCTGATGGTCGACGGTAAAGCGGTACCGGTACATGAAACAGAATTTTCCCGTGATTCGGTATTTGGCTACTCACACAGTTACCTGCCTGATTACGTCGAAGAAAAAACGGCTGGCCGTCATCAGGGCAGCACAGGTTGAACGTTTCGTATTGAAGGATGTGCGCGGTGATTCTCTGTCACGCCTGCTGGCATTACAGAACAATGTCTGCTGCGTCGTCGATGCTGAAATCCAGGCCGATCTTGATCATTTTTGCGACCAGCTTATGCAGGCAGCACAACAGGGAAAACGTTTTCTGTTTAGAAGTGGCGCCAGCCTGCTAACCGCATTAGCACAATTGCCACCGCAACCGGTTGCTGCGGAAAAAATGGGTGAATACGTACTTGGTAACAGGGCCGGCGCCGTGATTGTCGGTTCACATGTAAAAAAAACCACACAACAGCTAAATCAACTGCTACAGCAAGAAGGCATTAAAGGCATTGAAATCGATGTCTCAAAGATTTCAGCACAGCGTACTCAGTTACTCACAGACATCATTGCGACAGCAGAAGAATGTCATGCAAAAAATATCACCCCAGTGATATATACTAGCCGCACTGAATTACAGTTTGAAAACCAGCAGGCCCGACTTGCCTTTGGCGAGCAGGTGTCCGGCTTTTTGATGGACGTGGTGAGAAACCTGCCAGTGACTACTGGTTTCTTAATCAGCAAGGGAGGCATTACCTCGAATGATGTATTGAGTGATGGACTTGCATTACGCACCTCCCGGGTTGTCGGGCAGATTCACGCAGGTTGTTCGGTAGTGCGTTGCCCGGACGATCACCCGCGTTACCCGGGCATGCCGGTGGTAATTTTCCCTGGCAATGTTGGTGATGAACATGCCCTGGCTACGGTGCTGCGGCGGTTAATGCCGTAAAATGAAGCCACGGCAATTGCCGCACAACGATTTATTTGAATGCTACATTGCGGATGATACTTTAAGGGTGATTAAGGCCGATTAATCAAATAACATAACCGCTGCAGTGTCGTAGGATGTGGTGAGGCACGAACCGCATCAAATGGGTTGAAGTCGATCCATTTCTTTTATTGAGTAGCCTGAAAAGCATAAGCCCAGGAAAAAACGTAAAAACCGAAAATAAAAGCTTTTTAAATCCACAGATGAACGCAAATAAACACAAATTAAAAAACCCGATTGATGCGGTTCGTGCCTCACCGCATCCTACACTGCTCAATATATCTTAAAAAATGCACAGTTCCGAACACATTGAATCCCAAATAAGCAAAACCGCACTGATCGAGGCGCTGCAGCAATTTATTCCCGCTGAGTCGGTTTTATTTGAAAAGGAAGACCTCAAGCCATACGAGTGCGATGGCCTGTCGGCTTACCGTGCGATACCGCTGATTGTGGTTTTACCGGAGACCATCGAACAGGTGCAGCGTATTTTGACGCTGTGCCATGAGCACCAGGTTCCGGTGGTCGCACGCGGTGCTGGCACCGGCCTTTCAGGCGGCGCCCTGCCACACGAACAGGGCGTTTTGCTCAGCCTTGCAAAATTCAAAAATATCATCAATATCAACCCTAAAAGACGAACCGCAAGGGTACAGCCTGGTGTGCGCAACCTCGCCATCTCCCAGGCGGCTGATCAATACGGCCTGTATTACGCACCTGATCCCTCGTCACAGATCGCCTGCACCATCGGTGGCAATGTAGCAGAAAACTCCGGCGGCGTGCATTGCCTGAAGTACGGATTAACCGTGCATAATATCCAGCAGCTAAAGATCATCACCATCGATGGTGAGTTGCTGACTATCGGCGGCAGCGGCCTGGACAGTGCCGGTTATGATCTGCTTGCATTGATGACCGGCTCTGAAGGCATGCTCGGTGTCATCGTCGAAGTCACCGTTAAACTGCTGCCCAAACCGGAACGTGCACAAGTCTTACTTGCGGCATTTGATGACGTGGTCAAAGCCGGCGAAGCAGTGGGTAACATTATTGCAGCCGGTATCATTCCTGCCGGGCTGGAAATGATGGACCGGCTGGCGATTCGCGCGGCAGAAGATTTTGTACACGCGGGTTACCCGCTAGAAGCCGAAGCGATATTACTGTGCGAACTTGATGGCACCAATGAAGAAGTCTCGGAGCATGTTTTAAAGGTGCGTGAAGTTTTAAAACACAGCGGCGCAACCGAAGTGCGCACTGCCAAAGATGAAGCTGAGCGCCTGGTTTTCTGGCAGGGCCGCAAGGCGGCCTTCCCTGCTGTGGGTAGACTGTCTCCCGACTATTACTGCATGGATGGCACCATCCCGCGCAAACAGCTGCCACAGGTGCTGAAAGCCATAGCGGACCTTTCTGCCGAGTATGAACTACCGGTGGCCAATGTTTTTCATGCCGGCGACGGCAACCTGCATCCACTGATCCTGTACGATGCAAACATTCCGGGAGAACTGGAACGCACCGAAGAGTTCGGTGGCAAAATCCTCGAGTTATGCGTCGAAGTCGGCGGCACCATCACCGGCGAACACGGTGTCGGCATGGAAAAAATAAACCAGATGTGCGTGCAGTTCAACAGCCTCGAACTGCAGCAGTTTCATGCAGTGAAAGCGGCATTTGATCCACAGGGATTATTGAATCCGGGCAAGGCCGTACCGACCCTGCATCGCTGTGCTGAATTTGGCGCCATGCATGTACATAAAGGCGAACTGCCGTTTCCCGAACTGGAAAGATTTTAGGCAGACCAGCTTTAACGCTTTAACCACGCAGCCCTGATACGAAAACAGCAACACGGTAACCAATAGATTCTGGAAACGGAAATGAACTCTGATATAAGCCAGCAACTACAACAACAGGTACAGCATGCCTTTGAGCAGAAGAAGGCGCTGTCCATCGTCGGCGGCAATAGCAAGGCCTTCTATGGCCGAGTCGATGAACGCGCTGCTTCAGCTGAAACACTCGATATGAGCGGCCATTGCGGTGTGCTCAGTTACGAACCGACAGAACTGGTGATTACTGCCCGCGCCGGCACCCCGTTGCACGAAATCGAAAAGATGCTCGATGACAACGGCCAGATGCTGCCGTTTGAACCACCTGCTTTTGCCGACAGCGCAACCATCGGCGGCACCATCGCCTGCAATCTGTCCGGGCCGCGCCGGGCATATGCCGGAGCGGCACGGGATTTTCTCTTAGGCTGCAAGCTCATCAACGGCAAGGGCGAGATCCTTAGTTTTGGTGGCGAGGTGATGAAAAATGTCGCCGGTTACGATGTTTCCCGACTGATGGCCGGCGCCATGGGCACCCTGGGCGTGCTGCTGGAAGTATCATTAAAAGTCCTGCCGAAATCTGAGATGGAAAGCACACAACGGTTTCAGTGCTCAGCTGCCGAAGCACTCGACAAGATACATGCCTGGTCACAAACGCCGCTGCCACTGTCCGCAAGCAGTTTTCACGAGTCGATATTGCGCGTTCGCCTGTCGGGCGCAACAGAAGCGGTAAAGGCCGCCATTGATACCGTCGGCGGTGAAACCATGGCAGACGCCGGGCAATACTGGCATCAACTGAAAGAACAACGGCTGGACTTTTTCACTGCTGAAACACCGCTATGGCGGATTTCCATTGCCTCAGATACCGAATCACTCGGGCTGCCTGCTGACTATGACAAGGACGACTGCCTGTATGAATGGGGCGGCGCCTTACGCTGGCTAAAAAGTGAGGTACCTGCAGAGGTGATCCAGCGAGCTGCCGCTGGCGTAGACGGCCACGCCCGTTTATTTCGTCAACATGGAAACAGCGGCCTTTTTCAGCCACTGACGCCTGGCCTGATGCGTATCCATCAAAATTTAAAGCAGGCGTTTGATCCTGAAAATATTTTAAATCCCGGCAAACTTTACCCCGAGCTGTAATGCAAACCAATATCAGCGAACAATTTCTGAACAACCCGGACATCAAGGATGCAGAAACCATCCTGCGCTCTTGTGTTCATTGCGGTTTTTGTACCGCCACCTGTCCGACCTACCAACTGCTTGGTGATGAACTGGACGGGCCGCGCGGCCGTATCTACCTGATCAAGCAGGTACTGGAAGGCAACGAGATCAGCAGCAAAACACAGAGCCACCTCGATCGCTGTCTTACCTGCCGCTCCTGTGAAACCACCTGCCCTTCCGGCGTGCGTTACGGCAGGCTGGTAGAGATCGGCCGCGAGATTGTCGATCAGCAGGTACCGCGAAATTTGCTGCAGACAATACCGAGAATATTGTTACGCAAGATCGTGCCTTATCCGCGGCGTTTTGCCCCGTTCTATAAACTGGGTCTGCTGTTTCGGCCACTATTGCCGGCAACGCTGAAACGTAAACTGCCCGTACCACAGTCGTCCAGGGACACGGCAAACGTCACAAAAGAACGAAAGATGCTGGTTTTACAGGGCTGCGTGCAATCGGTGGTGACACCGCAGACCAACCAGGCAGCATCACGCATTTTGCAGAAACTGGATATCGAATTGATCACTGCGCCGGATGCGGGCTGCTGTGGTGCAGTCAGTCATCATCTATCGGCCGCCGAAGAAGGCCTGGATTTCATGCGCCGCAATATCGACGCCTGGTGGCCATTTATCGAACAGGGTGGCGAAGCCATCATCATCACCGCCAGCGGCTGTGGTACCGTGGTGAAAGACTACGCAGAATTGCTCAAACACGACCCGCTATATGCAGAGAAGGCCAAGCAGGTCAGCGCCCTGGCAAAAGACATCAGCGAAATATTGCGCGATGAAAACCTTTCCGCCTTAAAACTAAATCGTCCAACTGCAAAAGTTGCTTTTCATAGCCCCTGCACCCTGCAACACGGCCAGCAACTCAATGGTGTGGTAGAAAACATATTAAGGAAGGCGGGATTCACGCTCACCGAGGTACAGGACCCGCATTTATGCTGCGGCTCGGCAGGCACCTATTCGATATTACAGGCCAAACTGTCGCAGCAGTTGCTGGACAATAAATTATCTGCCCTGCAAAACGGCCAGCCAGACTTGATCGCCACCGCAAATATCGGCTGCCAGATGCACATGGCGAGTAAAGCTCAAGTACCGGTAAAACACTGGCTTGAACTTATCGACGAACGGCTTGTTTAATCACTTTAGATAAGAAAAAGATAATTCACCTGCGTAAATTCATATTTCTGTAATCGATGCGGTTCATACCTCACCGCATCCTACGGCACTCAACAGACAGCTGTTCATAATAGTTGTGCCTACAGGTAGTTGAATACTGCTATTTCTGGCAGAATACCCCCCAGCATTCTTTAAGTTAAAGGTCTAAAACATGAGCATCACTTCATTCAACCCACCCGTTCGCACATTGATGGGGCCGGGTCCTTCCGATGTACACCCTCGCGTTACCGGTGCCATGGCACGCCCATGCATCGGCCACCTTGATCCCGCTTTTGTCGGCATGATGGATGAAGTAAAACAGATGCTGCAATATGCCTTTCAAACCAAAAACCAGCTGACCATTCCCGTCTCGGCACCCGGTTCAGCCGGTATGGAAGCAACTTTCCAGAATCTTCTTGAACACGGCGATAAAGCCATCGTCTGCCAGAACGGCGTCTTTGGTGGCCGTATGAAAGAAGTTGTAGAACGTTGTGGCGCCACCCCGGTGATGGTTGAAGACGACTGGGGCAAACCGGTCGATCCGCAAAAAGTTGAAGATGCGCTCAAAGCCAACCCGGACGCCAAACTGCTTGCTTTTGTCCATGCCGAAACCTCGACCGGCGCGCGTTCCGATGCAGAAACATTAAGCAAGATCGCTCACGATAACGATGCGCTGGCACTGGTAGATGCGGTGACCTCACTGGGTGGCAGCGAATTAAGAGTGGACGACTGGGAAATAGATGCGATTTATTCCGGCAGCCAGAAATGCCTTTCATGCACACCGGGACTTTCACCGGTAAGTTTCAGTGATCGCGCCATTGAAGTTATCACCACACGTAAAAGCAAAGTTCAAAGCTGGTTCCTTGATACCAACCTGGTGATGGGCTACTGGGGACCCAATGCCAAACGCGCCTACCACCATACCGCGCCGGTCAATGCTTTATATGCACTGCATGAATCATTAGTCATGCTGCAGGACGAAGGCCTGGAAAATTCATGGGCGCGACATTACAACAATCATCTGGCTTTACGCGCCGGCATAGAAGCCATGGGGCTTTCGTTTATCGTAGAAGAAGATTACCGCCTGCCGCAGCTAAATTCAGTAACTATTCCTGAGGGTATCGATGAAGCAGAAGTACGCTCTCGCCTGCTAAATGAATTCAATCTTGAAATCGGCGCGGGTCTGGGTGCACTGGCCGGTAAAGTATGGCGCATCGGCTTGATGGGCCACAGTTCACGTGCCGAAAATATTTTCCTCTGTCTGTCGGCGCTCGAAGCCGTGCTGACCGACATAGGTGCAGACATCAATACCGGTGTTGCTGTCTCGGCGGCGTATGCAGAACTGAACAAAGCATAAACATCTTTTTATTTTCACCACAGGACACAGAGTTTGTTTATTGTTTAACCGCAGAGGCGCTGAGAAAACCTGTTAAAGGTTGTTCTTTGCTCACCGGATATATGTAGCCACGAATTCTTTCCGGACCCGGATGATTCAAATAGATGCGGCAATTGATGCGGTTTGTACCTTACCGCATCCTACATAAAAACAATATAATAAATAAAATCTCTGTGTCCTCTGTGCCTTGTGGTTAACGCTTTAATTAATCCAGCACGTGTGAAACCAGGCCGTCTGCCAGCTTGGGTTCAAACCAGGTGGATTTTGGCGGCATCACCTCGCCTGCATCAGCAACAGCCATCAGCGCTTCCATACTGGTTGGGAACAAAGAAAAAGCTATCGCCATTTCACCGCTATCAACACGTTTTTCCAGCTCGCCAAGGCCACGGATACCGCCGACAAAGTCGATGCGGTTGTCTGTACGCGGATCAGAGATACCCAGGATCGGCTCAATAAGATTGTCTGCCAGTAGACTAACGTCAAGCGAGGCTACCGGGTCGTCTGGTACAAGCTCAGGCTTAATGTTCAGACGGTACCACTGACCATCAACATACATACCAAACTCTGTGGCTTTGGATGGCTTGACCGCCGCTGACTCTTCTGTAACAGAGAATGAAGCTTTCACTTTTTCCAGAACTTCATCTTTGCTTAAACCATTCAGATCACTGATAACCCGGTTGTAATCCAGGATATTCATCTGGTTATGCGGGTAGATAACCGACAGGAAATAATCGCTGCTCTGGTTGCCGTCACCTTCACTTAAGGCATGGCTTTTTGCCACACGCGAAGCAGAAGCCGAACGATGATGGCCATCCGCAATATAAATTGCATTCATGCCATCAAAAATATAACTGATTTTTTTGATGGTTGCTTCATCATCGATTTTCCAGAAAGTATGCTGCACGCCGTCATCGGCGGTGACATCAACCAGTGGTGTCTGCCTGGTGGCTGCTTCTAAAATCGCATCCATATCAGCCTGTGATCGATAAGCCAGTAAAACCGGACCGGTCTGTGCATTTAATGCCTCGATCTGGCGCACGCGGTCGTCTTCTTTTGCCGGACGGGTATACTCGTGTTTGCGAATGCGGTTGGTATCGTAATCGGCAACCGATGCAGCGGCCACCAGGCCCACCTGTGAATGGCCATCCATGATTAAACGGTAGACGTAATAACAGGGTTTATCTTCACGAATCAAAATGCCTTCCTGCAGCATCTTCTGCATATTCTCAGCCGATTTTGCATAAACCGATGGATCATATGGATCGGTGTCTTCCGGCAGATCAATCTCCGCCTTGGAAATATGCAGAAAACTCCACGGACGACCGGCAGCACGCTCACGCGCTTCGGCAGAATTTAATACATCATACGGCGGCGCAACAACCTCTTCAGCGCGCTCAGGTACCGGACGCAAACCGGCAAAAGGCTTAATTAATGGCATTATTTTTCTCAGTTCAATTTTTGATATGTGAATTATACAGTATCAATCCGCTTTGAATCTCTGAGAATTGTTAATAGACAATGGATGTAGACTACCTGAATGTAGGTTCAAATTTATTTGGACTACGGGGCCAATGTTTGCCCATAATGTCCGAATAAATTATTCAGCATATCCATATGCTTCACCCTTTCAGGGCTTACGTGAAAAATTGTTCCAGACAATTTTTTCGAACCTACAAAGAAATGAACTTAGCATGCTGGTATCAGGTCTCTAACCTGTTATTAAATAAACCCTCACATATCACAATAAAACCGTATGGAATATAGAAAATTAGGTCGCACAGAGCTGGAAGTCAGCGTTATTGGTCTTGGAACCATGACCTGGGGATTGCAAAACACACAGGCCGATGGTTTCGAGCAAATGGATTATGCGCTTACACAGGGCATTAACTTTTTCGATACGGCCGAAATGTATGCCATTCCACCGAGCGAAAAAACGTTTGGCACAACGGAAACAATAATAGGCAACTGGTTCGCTTCACGCTCAAATCGCGACAAGGTCATTCTTGCCACAAAAATAACCGGCCCGGGTATGCCCTGGATAAGAGATGGCAGGAACACTATCGATAAAAAAAATATTCTACTGGCGGTTGAAGGCAGCCTGAAAAGGCTACAGACGGACTATATCGACCTCTATCAATTGCACTGGCCAAACCGGGGTTCATACCACTTTGGCCAAATATGGAATTTCGCGCCAAAATTTGACGCACAGGCCGAAGAGGACAATTTCCTCGAAGTATTACAAACCATGCAGTCATTAATTCAGCAGGGAAAAATCCGCCATATCGGTGTATCCAATGAAACCGCCTGGGGACTGACCAAATGGCTGCAGATAGCCGATCAGAATAACCTGCCACGTATGGCCTCCATCCAGAATGAATACTCCCTGCTGTGCCGTCACTTCGAACCGGACCTGGGTGAAATAGCCATTCATGAAGATTGCGGCCTGCTGGCGTGGTCACCGCTTTGCAGGGGAATGTTAAGCGGTAAATACCTCGATGGCGCGCGCCCGGCAGGCGCGCGAATAACCATAGAAACCCGCCCGGAACACAGGGTTTTACCGCAGACCGATGCTGCCATTAAAAAATATATCGCACTGGCTAAACAGCATGGACTGGATGTTACCCAGATGGCGCTGGCATTTGTCAATGCTCAGGATTTTGTTACTTCCACGCTTATTGGCGCGACGAATATGGAACAGTTAAAAAGCAATATCGATTCCATCTCGCTTAAACTGCCCGAAGAAGTTTATAAAGAAATAGACATAATCAGGCGTGAATATCCTATGCTATTTTAATTTAAGGCAACGCTGATTAATGTTTACCCGGGTATTTACATAATGATACGTAACAGCAATTTCCCAGCCATACTGCTTGCCAGTATGGCTTTATATCTGCTTATCGCAGTCACGGTAAGTACAGCAGCCTATGCGGCGCAAAATAATACAGTAGAAGCAGTACAAAATGCGCCAGCAAAAATCTCCGGCAAAATAACGGGCAAAGTAACAGATATAATTACTTCTTCGGGCATCACTTATGCCGAAGTAGATGCCGGTAAAGAAAAAGTCTGGGCGGCAGGACCAGTTGACACTGCGCTAAAAAAAGGAGATGTGGTCACATTCTCAACAGAGATGGCTATGCAAAACTATCACAGCAAATACCTGGGACGTGATTTTCCCGTCATTTATTTTATAAAGCATTTTATAACTGATAAAGAAGCAACAACAATTACCACGCCACATGAACAAATCAAAAAACAACCGGTAATCAAACCAGTCACAACGACATCTTCAGCTACACCCGGCGAGGTCAAGGTCGGCGGCTACTTACGCGAGGCGACCCTGGATGGACTAAACGGGAAAAGTAAAAATTTTTCTGAGTACAGGGGAAAACCATTGATCATCAATATGTGGGCCAGCTGGTGCGGCCCCTGTCGGGCCGAGATGGGTTCGCTAAAGCAGCTTGCGCAGCGTTACAATGGAAAACAGTTCAACATCATCGGGATTTCGACAGACGATTATCGCAACAAGGCGGAGGCCTTTATCAGGCAGGCAGGAATTACTTTTGAAAATTTCATTGACCACAATCTGCTGCTGGAAAACATGCTGGGCGCCAACACTCTTCCGCTGACTATTCTGGTAGACGAGCAGGGCCGTATATTACAAAAAGTTCGCGGTGCGCGCGAATGGGACAGTCCGGAAATCGTCGATGCGATAGGGGACGTATTCCGCATCAAGCTGATGTAATTGCTTCGATGTTCGGGTTAGATATTCTGTCAGCAATGTCCCCTGTTTCCGAACCACCCCTTTTTATCTTAAAATAGCCGGCCTTCTCACTAAATAAGCGGAAATATCAAACGTGATTATCAAACCAAAAACTCGCGGTTTTATCTGTATAACAACACACCCAGCCGGCTGCGAAGCCAATGTTAATGAACAGATAGCGCGCGTAAAAGCCGACGGTGTTATTGAAAACGGCCCTGACAAGGTTTTAGTCATTGGCGCATCAACCGGTTACGGCCTGGCGTCACGCATCACCGCCGCCTTTGGTTCAGGCGCTGCCACATTGGGCGTGTTCCTGGAAAAGCCAGCCACGGAGAAAAAACCGGGTTCCGCGGGATGGTATAACTCAGGCGCTTTTGAAAAGGCCGCACACGCAGAAGGCCTTTATGCAAAAAGCATCAATGGCGACGCTTTCTCCAATGAAATGCGCGATAAAGCCATCGAAATTATCAAACAGGACCTGGGGCAGGTTGACCTTGTAGTTTACTCACTGGCCTCACCGGTGCGCAAACTGCCGGACAGCGGCGAGATCGTTCGCTCTGTATTAAAACCGATTGGTGAAACTTACAAAGCGACCGCTGTCGATACCAGCAAAGATAGTCTCATCGATGCTGAAATTGAGCCTGCCACGGAAGAAGAAATACGGAACACCGTTACCGTGATGGGTGGTGAAGACTGGGAGTTATGGATGAACGCATTGAAAGCGGCAGGCGTACTGTCTGACGGTATTAAAACCGTATCATACAGCTACATCGGCACGGACATTACCTGGCCTATTTACTGGCACGGCGCATTAGGCAAAGCCAAAGAAGACATGGATCGGGCAGCAGGTGCAATACGTAATACACTCGCCGATATTAATGGCACAGCGAATGTCGCCGTACTTAAAAGCGTCGTCACTCAGGCATCCGCTGCCATACCGGTAATGCCTTTATATATCGCCATGTGCTTCAAGGTAATGAAAGAACTGAATATCCACGAAGGTTGCATCGAGCAGATAAATCGCATGTTCCGTACCCAGTTATATAAAGATGGCGGAGCACAGCTGGATGATACAACACGTATCCGTATGGATGACTGGGAATTGCGCGACGATGTGCAAAATAAAGTTAAAGAACTGTGGCCACAGGTAACCAGTGACAACCTGTTCGATTTAACCGACTACCAGGGTTACAAGGATGAATTTTTAAAACTGTTTGGCTTTGGTATTGAAGGGATTGATTATGAGGCGGATGTGGATACGTTAACTGGATTTGAGCCGGTGGTGGTTTAAAGACTTTTTGAGTTCAGGCCTTGCATTTCACATAAAGTAAACTGTAAGGTCTGATACCTTCTTCCTGCCGACGGTATTCGAAGTTTTTGCCGGTGGGTGCATCTTCACCACAAAGAAAGGCGCGTCGAACACAACAGGAAATGCAACAGTGGGTGACCTCAAGCGAGACCTGTAATTTTCCAGGTTTCTGGCATGGCGCTGACGTTAGCAAGTTATTTGCATCAGGTTACAAACTTGATAAGCTGGCGCTAATTTAATTGTTGGGTGTCCAGTTTTTTTTGGAACTATGCATAAAGTGGGCTTTTTACACATCGACCACCCTTGTTCAACACATGGGTGTAGATCATTGTGGTGGAAACATCATTTTCATTGGTTATATAGCTTGGGCGCAACTCAGTTAAATCGGATTTGTTTTATTTCACATCCATCTTATTTAGAGTCGGCAAATAGTAACGAAACACTTTTATCTAATGAGTTTTTGGAGCGTTGTGTTGTGCTTCAGGGCTAACAAGTGCATTAACGCTGACCGGTTTTACACGCCGCTTCACTGCGTTACGCTCTGTGCAAAGCCGTCAGGTTATGCAAAACGTTATATTTTTGAAAGAACAAAAAATGAGAACATTAATTCTATTACTAGCCTTAATACCAATTACGACATTTTCTTCTCAATTCGTCGAAAACAGCAAGCTGGGACTTGGACAAAGAGTTCTTATGCGTGGCATCGACTTTATTTCCATGTGCAAGAGCACAATAGATTCCATAAATAAGAAAGAGAAGTTAACTATCAATAATTGCTTGCTTTATGTAGAGGGCATAAGGTCTGGTTACGGCAAAGCAACTACTGAGGTATTAGCAAGAGCTGCACTCTTTCATGTTGGCGATGGAGATCCAAAAAAGGTTGAAAACTGGGAAAAAGGACTATCATCAGATTTCTACCAAAAACTCTCGGATGCTGTTACGCACTGTGAACTAACAGCGCCTAACAAGTCGCACCAGCCGACCGCCCAACCGCTGGCGCGGTCGGCCGGCGGCTGAGCTTGAGCGTTATACATCCTAAGAGGAAGAGTCAGATTTATGGATATTGATAAATTTATTGAATTTGCACAAAAGCATTTTACTGACTATATAAAAGTATTTTCTGCTATCGGGACGCTTTACTGTGCCCTGGTTTTGTGTCGTTCCACTCCACACAAAACCAGGGCACAGTAAAGCGCCGGTGATTTGCGACGTTATGTTTGAAAAGCCTTGATTTTACGTACGCATTGGCGTACGCTCTCACATAGAGGTTATAGACATGACAATACTTAATGCCACAGAGGCTCGTTCAAAGCTTTACAGTCTTATCGATGAGACCACACATACTCACCAACCTGTTGTAATTACAGGGAAAAGGGGAAATGCTGTTTTGGTGTCAGAGGATGACTGGAATGCTATTTCTGAAACACTTCACTTGTTATCAGTCCCTGGAATGAGAGAGTCAATTAAAGAAGGACTAAACCAAGATCTATCTGATAGCTCTAAGGAGCTTGATTGGTGACTTGGGAGCTGGTGTATACAAAACAAGCACAAAAGGACGCTAAAAAGCTCGCTGCTTCTGGTTTAAAAAACAAAGCACAATTACTTTTAGAAATAATCAAAAACGACCCATATCAAAAACCTCCTCCATATGAAAAATTGGTAGGTGATTTATCCGGTGCTTATTCTCGTCGTATAAATATCCAGCATAGGCTTGTGTATCAAATTTATGAAAAAGAACATGTCATTAAAGTTATCAGACTTTGGACACATTATGATTAAACTGAACATAATCGGGTAGCCGGGGGTCTCTAACCCCCAGCCCCCACAACACCCTGCGTGCGGCTCCGCACAGGGCGTTTCCTAAAGATATTTTAAAGTAAGCTGGCCGATTAGCTCCGGCTTACCTCAATGCTGGCTACTGCTTTTGCGCCAATATTCCTTAGCCCGGTCGGGCATGGAGATATTGAGCTGCACAGGCTCCTCACTGATCTTCAGGTTCAGGCCTTCACCATGTCCCATTCATTACGATGAGCATTTGGCTACTATGCCGTCTGCTGACTTCTGCTTAATCACGCCATGAATTGCTTCACAACGCGCTATCGGTTTTCATCTCTTTCGCTCATACAGGACGATGACACCTGCATGCCTGGACTTTTGTTCAACCAGTAGTCCGGCTGGTATTCTTACGATCGCTCGTTAAGCAGATCTCCCCGAATAAGAGCATTAACTTTCGCTGTACAACTGCATCATTTACGGTGGCTGTTAACTCACCTGGCTTCGTCGTCTTGTGCAAACTCGCCTCCAGCCTACGCCTCATATGATGTTCTTGTTCATCAGCTCGCAGCTTTGCGTCCGGCTTCCTCCAAACATCTCCTCACGGATCAGCCCTTGCCATTTGCTAGTAGTTATCATCTAATACCTACAGGTAAAGATGGTGATCTTCCTACAGAGGACTTTCACCTCATTAGTTAATGCCCATGTCGGGCGTACACAAACGCGTCAACTAGGACGCTCCTTACGTCGTGCCTATTACGCAAACGTTAGACTTTAAAAATATATAAGGGAGCTAAGATGAATAACCCACCAGACCCTAGTTACATAATGCAAACAGCTACTGGTTTTTGGGCGTCAAAAGTATTACTCACGGCAGTAGAATTTGATTTGTTTTCAATGCTTCACGAAGACTCAATGACCGCAGAACAACTTGGGCAAAAACTCGGCCTCCACCCTCGTGGAACTTATGATTTCTTTGATGCACTGGTTGCGTTGAATTTTCTCGACCGAGATGGAGACGGCCCAGAAGGAAAATACAAGAACACACCACAAACAGCGGCGTTCTTGAATAAGAGCAGTCCCACTTACATTGGCGGTATGCCAGAGATGCTGAATTCTCGCCTGTTTGGATTCTGGAATCATCTCGGTTCAGCATTAAAGACTGGGCAGCCGCAGAGCGAGGTAAAGCATGGAGGTAAGTCGATATTTGAGGAGCTTTACTCAAACCAAGCCACGTTGGGTGAGTTTCTTGACGCCATGACAGGTTTCCAGGCAGCGAACTTTGATTTACTGGCCCAGAAATTTGACTTCTCAAATTACAAAACCGTAAGCGATGTTGGAGGGGCCTTGGCCCTGTTGTCCCGAATCGTAGGTACACACCACCAGCACCTGTCTTTCACCAGCTTTGATCTTCCACCTGTGGTACCACTCGCACTTAAACATATCAAAGCGGCCGGTATGGAAAGTCGAATCAAACCTATTGCAGGGAACTTCTTCATAGACAATCTGCCAAAGGCGGATGTAGTCACAATGGGGAACATCCTGCATGACTGGAATCTTGAGAATAAAAAGATTCTCATTCGGAAGGCGTATGCTGCACTTCCACGTGGCGGGGCATTTATTGCCATCGAAAATCTGATTGATGATGCCAGACGAAAAAATGTGTTTGGTCTTTTGATGTCTCTCAACATGCTTATTGAATTTGGTGATGCATTTGATTACACCAGCGCTAATTTTTTCGAATGGTGCGGCGAGGTAGGATTTAAGCGCTTTGAAGTAATAAATCTAGCTGGGCCAACCAGTGCGGCTATTGCATACAAATAAAGAATTACCACAAAGCAAGGGGGGCGTCTGTCAATCAAACAGACATCGCCTAACAAGGCCATCAACTTGGACAATAAAAAGCGGCACGCCTTCGTCGCCCCGTTTTTTTATTGCCGGTTATGGCAAACGTCAGGCTCTAAAATCATGGAAAGGATACTTAACAATAAAATAATCATCATAGGTTGGTTGCTGTTTATTTTGTGTCTATTTTTACCAGCAGCAATTGAGCACAATAATCCCACCTATGGGTATACATTAGGCATGTATGCAGTTGATGAGATTCCAGACATATTTTCATCGCTTGATAAATGGCCAATTGTGTCAATTTCAGGAATTAGCAATATCATGGCATTGCTTTCTTATTTGTTGTAGCTATAAACAAAAAGACAATGTTACACATATCAGCATTGCTGTACATTTTATTAGGTGTAAATAACTCCTATTATTCTATGGCGCATCTATTAGAGGGACTAGCTATCGGTTACTATGTTTGGGTATTGTCCTTTTTTATTATTGGTGTTGGCTGCATAAGTGCCGCACTTGGTATAAAGCCTAACAAGTCAATCAAGTGCGCACACAAAAACGTGTGCCGGACGCTGCGCAAAAAACGCACAGCACCGCTTATCTCAAACGTTATTGCAAAAAGACAGTGTGCTATCACTAGTAAAAACCATTAATAAGCACCTTGAAACAGGGCAAGTGAAAGAGGAACACCTAGAAAGGTCATTTAATGCACTTTGGGATGAATTAGATTCCAAGGTTACGATTATACTTGAAAGTGAACCGGTATCAGATGAACCTAAAAGACAAGATGCGGACGTATTAAATGACATATTAGATAATGTATTAAATATTAATAAAAAGGTATCACGTGGCACACATAGAGATTCCGGTCGATACATCGAAATGCGTCATGCTGATGCATTACTAAAAAGATTACTAAAAATGGACTGGGATCGTAGTGATATAGAAGAGGCAATGGAAGATGTTGCTCCAAGTCGTTGGCTGGGAAGACAGCTTGACAAAATATTTGGTGAAGAGCCAGAAGATGAGTAGTAAAAGCTATAACAAAGCATTACAGCGGACAAGCCGCTGAATGCGGCGTTATACGCCATAAAAGACTATGCGATTATTTATTAAATTCTCAATATTATTCATGTTTGTAGTCTCACGGTTGCACGACAGAGCAACATGATTGGTCTGAATTTAGCGTTTACGATAAAGCAATAGATATTGATAATTATGTCTTCCCCAATGGATCTGCAAACCAAGTATTTTATAAAGTAAAGGCACAGTACCCTAATAAAGATGTTTTAAAATTTTATAAAACAACAATCAAAAGCCCATGGGTTGAGTGCACAGAAGGTAATAACTGGGAAAGTTTTGGGGATGTATCAGGTAACGAGCCTTTGTTTATTCATCAAACAGCACAAAGATGGGTCAATAAAGATAAAAACAGACTTTTACTATTAGCAATAAAATACAGGTCACAAGGTAGTGAAAGTAGAAAAATACCAGATAATAATATTCAAAATGTATACTTAGTTGAATATTATGAACCTAATATTGACGAGACACTATCAGCCCTAGGGGTTTCATGTAATGGCGTATAACAAATCACTCAACCGGACGTGCTACGCTAACGCTTCGCACGCCCGTTAGCTCAAACGTTATGCGTAAAAAAACTGAATAGTGCAAGTAATTACCGAAACTTCACGATTAAAGTTGGTTGAAGTGACCAAAGCTGACTGTGACCTGATATTCAAGTTGACAGGGAATGAAAAGGTGATGAAGTATTTCCCAAGTGTGCTTAGTTACGACGAAACTCGGGAAATGATTCAAAAGATTCTCAACCAGTATGCTGAATACGGTTATTGTTTTTGGAAGGTTTTGCTTAAACCTGATGACCAATTCGTTGGAATAGCGGGGCTTCTTCATCAAGATATCGATAATGTACCGGAAGTGGAGATATCATATCGGATACTGCCGGAACACTGGAACAAAGGCTATGGTACCGAAGCCGCGAAAGCCTGTAAAAAGTACGCTGAAATTGAACTAGGAAAAAATAGGCTCATCTCTTTGATCCATCCGCAAAACGATGCCTCTATCCGTGTAGCAAGTAAGCTTGGAGCCAAGAAGTCTAGATCAATCGTTTTTATGGGGGAGAAACACGATGTTTACGTTTATTAACGCAAAAGAATCGCATAACAAGCGGGTCAAAAACGCCCGCCAAAAACGCGGGCTCGGACGCGCAAAAAGCGCGCGCCGTTTACCCTAGTCGTTAGCGTATTATTACAAAGTTTAATAATTTGATGGACTACCAGGCCTATTCACTTTTAAATTTCCGCAAGATTCCCCAACTGCAAGGGTTAAGTGAGGAACTAAAGCTGGATATCGAAATCGTGGGGCATGTCCTGCCTTTCAAGGTGAATAATTTTGTACTAGAACACTTGATCAACTGGGATGATGTACCAAATGATCCCATATTCATCCTGACATTCCCTCAAAAAGAGATGCTGCTTCCGCAACATTATGAAGAGATTGCTGGTCTGGTCCGGCAAGGTGCAGATGCGCATACTATCAAGGAAGCAGCAATCATATTCGTCTGTCACTTAACCCTCACCCGGCGGGCCAGATGGAGACACAATATCCCACAAGTTAATGGTGAGCCACTGCCCGGGTTACAGCACAAGTATCAACAAACCGTGCTATATTTTCCCAGTCATGGTCAAACCTGCCATGCGTATTGTACGTTTTGTTTCCGCTGGCCACAGTTCACCGGCATGTCGGAATTACGTTTTGCGGGCCGCGAAATTGAACGGCTAATCAACTATGTGCGCGAACATCCGGAGATCACTGATATTTTATTCACTGGCGGTGATCCACTGATCATGTCGACAAGTAATCTCGCAGCTATCATTGTGCCGCTGCTGGATGCAAAATTAC
>CAVYHW010000078.1:0-15434 GCA_963768215.1 uncultured Gammaproteobacteria bacterium | reverse complement strand
GGCTATAATGAGAACCCAAAAATACGCAACAGTATTGCTGACGTTATCCCGCTGGCCAACGAAATACGCAAGCAACTTGGCAGCGATATGGTAGCCGCGCGTGGTGTTGCCTTTGCCATGACCTCCAGTGATTTGCGTTCCTACGGACTGCAAATTATTGGTGTTGAGCCGCAATTTGAGCCAAACGTATCCACCCTGCCCGGCCTGATCAACAAGGGGCGCTACTTCTCTGATATTAAGGCTAAGGAAATTATTATCGGCAGCGTGCTTGCGCGCAACCTGCGTGTTGATATCGGTGACGAACTGACCCTGCTTGGCAGTGGCCGCGATGGTTCATTCGCAGCAGGCATCGTTATTGTCACCGGTATCTTTGAATCGGGCATGGTTGATATCGACCGCTCAATGGCGCAACTGCCTCTGGGCTACTTTCAGTCGCTGTTTGGCATGAATGGTCAGGGCCATAACATTGTCATTAATGCAGAAGACCTGACGCAGGTATCAACACTGCAACATAAGGCCAGCAATATTCTGACCGGGCATAACAATCTGGTGCTGCTCGACTGGAACCAGTTACAGCCCGGCCTGCAGCAGGCCATTCAGGCTGACATGGCCAGCGCATGGTTTATGTACATTGTGCTCATCATACTGGTGGCTTTCAGCGTATTGAATACCCAGCTGATGTCTGTACTGGAACGCACCCGTGAGTTTGGCACCATGATGGCGCTTGGCCTTAAACCCTCCCGGCTTGGCGCACTGGTTTTCACCGAAACTTTTCTTATGTCCAGTCTCGGCCTGGCACTTGGTGTAACACTTGGTACTGCGCTGGCCTATTACCTCAGTTTCGTTGGTTTTACCTATCCCGGTATGGAAGAAATGGCAAGTCGTTTTAACCTGCCGGACCGGATGTATCCAAGCCTGTCATTATTGTCCATTTTTCTCGGTCCCGGCATCGTGTTTATTTGCAGCCTGCTGGCATCTGTGTATCCAGCACTGCGACTGTTTTTCCTGCAGCCCGTTAGCGCGATGAGAGCGGTATGACCCTCGCACCATGATGATGCTCAGGAAAAACAGGCTGCCTTTCAGGCTACCTTTCAAGGCAATGTTCACACTGGCGTGGCGCAACCTGTGGCGCAATCACCGCCGCACACTGATTATGCTGGCCGCTATTACGGTCGGCGTGTGGGCAATGATTTTTATGACTGCGCTTATGCGCGGCATGGTCGATGACATGCTGCTTAACGGTATTCGCAATCTGCCGGGTGAGGTACAGATTCATCACCCGGATTACCGTGATGACCCGAGTATCAATAACAGTATCGCGGCACCGGATGAAAGCTTATTAAATGCTTTACAGATACCGGAAATAAAAGCCTGGAGCAATCGCGTGCGGGTGCCAGCAGTGATATCCAGCGAGCGTGACAGCCGTGGGATTACCCTGCTCGGCGTAGAACCGGACAGTGAAGCGAAACTGGGCTTTGATTTAGACAGCATCAGCGAGGGCCGTTTCCTCAAAAACAGTAACGACAGCGGTCTGGTGATTGGCGCCAAGCTGGCTGAAAGGCTTGAAACCAGGCTTGGCAAACGCGTCGTTATCATGAGCCAGGACCCGGAAAACAATATCGCCGACCGTGGCTTTCGTATCATCGGCATTTACAAAGCTAAAATGGCCAGCCTGGAAGAGATTTATGTTTATGCCGGTCTTGAAACCGTACAGAAATTACTCAAGCTGGATAACAGGGTATCGGAAATTGCTGTTACCGCTGAAGACTACCGGCATGTTAAAAACTGGTACCCCGTTATCAAAAAGGCCGCTGGCGAAAATCTGCAAACCCTGCCCTGGTATCAGATTGATACTTACCTTGGAGCCATGCTGAGCATGATGGATGGTTTTGTACTGGTATGGATAATCGTCATCTTTCTTGCATTGTCCTTCGGCCTGGTGAATACACTGGTGATGGCGGTATTTGAACGCGTTCATGAAATTGGACTGATGCAGGCACTCGGCATGCGGCCAAGTTTAATCCTGTACCAGATTCTGATTGAATCCTTTCTGTTATTAGTTATCGGTTTAATTTTAGGCAATGTTTTTGCTGTCGGCACGATTATTCCACTGCAGGGCGGTATTGATATTTCCGCTGTAGCGAAAGGCATGGAAATGATGGGCACCAGCAGTATTTTATACCCCGCGCTAAAACTGAATGACGTGCTGTTAGCCAATGCCGTGGTGATAGTTCTCGGCCTGTTGACCAGCATTTTGCCGGCGTGGCACGCAGCCAGTTTTGATCCTATTGAAGCATTGGGGAAAGAATGATAATGAATAATATACAAACTTGTAGGTCCGAATTTATTCGGACGACGGCAACAATATTAGCCCACGTCGTCCGAATAAATTTGGACCTACAAATAAACCAGGTGTAACACAATGACCTCAATCGTCTGCAAAGACCTGTGCAAAACCTTCCAGCAGGGTGATGAAATTATTACCGGGCTGGACAATGTTTCCATCACCATCGATAAAGGTGATTTTGTCTGCCTGTCCGGCCCTTCCGGCTCTGGCAAAACCACACTGCTCAATGCCATGGGCGGACTCGACACGCCTGACAGTGGCCAGATTCGTGTTGGTGATATCCAGCTCGACCAGCTGGGCAAAGGTTCTCTGGCTGACATGCGCCTGCATCAAATCGGTTTTGTATTTCAGTCTTATAACCTGATACCGGTGCTGACCGCACGTGAAAATGTGGAATTCGTGATGCAGGTGCGCGGTGTACCTGCACAGGAACGTTCGTCTCGTTCTTTTAAAATTCTCCGGGAAGTCGGCCTTGAAGGTATGGAAAATCGACGTCCGGCACAACTATCCGGCGGCCAGCAACAGCGCGTCGCCGTGGCCCGCGCCATTGTCAGTCAGCCAACGCTGGTACTGGCAGACGAACCCACCGCCAACCTGGATTCTGTGGCCTCCAGCCAGCTGATGGATCTGTTCGTTGAACTTAATTTGCATCACAATATTACCTTTGTCATCGCCACTCACGATGTACGCGTAATGAAATATGCAAAACGTCTGATCAAAATGCAGGACGGTAAAATCATCAGTGACGAAACCCAGCAGCAAATAAAAACCAGTGACCAATGATTCGTTATCTGCCACTGTGCATTATTGCCTGTATTCTGTATGCATCAATCGCAGAAGCCACAGATAATAACGCTGCCGGATTCAAAGGCGGTCACGCTAAATACCTTTTGTTACTCAATACTTTTCCCGATGATAGCCTGTTCCGTGATTATATTGACACACCCGCAATCGACCACAACGCTGACCTGCGCCTGAAGTTTAGCCTGGAGTCAGACAAAGCATCACTGGTTACTGATTACCAGCTAATCGCTCAGCATGGTGACAGCATAGTCCTGGCCAACAGCCTGCCAGGCTCAGTGGTAATAACAAACCCGGCGCCAAACGATGACACCCGGTTATTCGATCTGACTCATGTTATTTCACAGGATAACAACAGTATTCTTGTCCATCGACTCGACCGCCTGTATGTCGACATCACCCGCTCAAATACCGTAACCCGTATCGGTCGTCAGGTCATCAGCTGGGGCAATGGCCTTATTTTCACCCCCATGGATTTTTTTAATCCATTCGACCCATCTGCCGTTGATAAAGCATACAAAACCGGTGATGACATGCTTTATGGTCAGTACTTAAGACAAAACGGTGACGACCTGCAGGCGGTCTGGGTGGTTCGGCGTGATAGTAACGCTGAGGTTAGCAGTGCTGTTGACTCGCTTGCTGCCAAGTATCACGGTTTTATCGGTGATAATGAATTTGATTTACTCATTGCAGAACACTACGACGATAACATTGTTGCTGTCGGTGGAATCGTTAATGTTGGCGGAGCTGTATGGCGTGGTGACATCACGCTTACCGACACTAAAACAGACAACGTTTTCAGCCTGGTAACCAGCCTTTCTTATTCATGGACAAGCTGGGGACACAATATCAGCGGTATTGCCGAAGTCTTCTATAACGGATTTGGCCAGACGAATGGTGACTATAGTCCTGCTGCACTTGCAAACAATCCTGACCTGGTCAAGCGTATTGTTCGAGGAGAACTGTTCACGCTTGGCCGGCAGTACATTGCCGCATCTGCAATGATAGAAATGACACCGCTATGGATATTAACACCAAATGTTTTCATCAATGCCAGCGACGGTTCTTTGCTTGCACAGCTGATAAGTACACATGACCTGAAACAGGACTGGCAGTTACTTGCGGCCTTAAGTCTTCCTGCAGGCCCATCAGGCACAGAATACGGCGGTATTGATTCAGACATACCCGGCAAACAGCTGAGTACCGAGCTGAGCGTGTTTGCACAGCTGGCATGGTATTTTTAAAGTGTCTAACTGTAAAGCGACCAGGTACTTTGCGGGAGAATTCATGGTTCTGAATTACCTGCAACCTGCTTTATCTTAAGAAGCAATCCTGACAACAAAAACTTTAGCGTTAAACGCTCTTATTCCGATTTTGTCTGATCCACTGGTTCATCATTCAATATCTTCCTGCCGGTAAACATCGCGGAAATCAGGTTGCTGCCTTCGCGTAACTCGGTTACCACTACCGCCAGAATATGCACCAGGGTCATACCAAGCAGCAGGTAAAACCCATAGTAATGAACAGTAATGAAAGGTTTGCGGAAAGCTCGCATTGCTTCATAGGCGGCGGCGTCATAGGTCTCCTTCGCGTAAGGCATTAGCGTAGCGGGATCAACCCCGGGGGCGGCGATCCAGCCGGCAATCCATGAACCGATTGGCGGATAAAAGATGTCCGTACCCGCCAGCGCCAGTCCGGTGATGGCCTGCGCCGTAAGCAACAATAGCAGAAGACTAACGGCGATACGTCCGAGCGGATTGTGCCCAAGGTACTGTCGTGGCCTCCCGGCTTTGGCTGCAGCGATATAAGCACGCAACTCCTCCCTGTAACCCGATCCACCGGGCAGAATTGCCGACCAGCGTGCATGAACGCCACCAACAAAGGCCCAGATTAATCGCCACAGTATATTTACCGCAAACACATAACCAATCCACACGTGCACCGTCTTTAACAGGATCTTGCCTTCGGTGGACACCCCTAGCGTCTTGGCATTAAGAATAACCACACCCACGGCGACCAGTCCGAGCACACACAATAGATTAATCCAGTGAAAGCGGCGGATGTTTGCATCCCAGACAAAATAAGATCTAAGGTTGTCCATAGAGGACTCCTGTGGTAGGCGCATACGGTGTGTTGGCTTGAAGGTGACTGTGAGTATCTATTCATCACAATGGTGCATCTTCAAATATTTATTTATTATTATTTGAGTGAGTATAGCAATGATTTATTGTTTTCTTATAAAGCACCATGTATATAAGCAATCAGACTGTTACCTAAGCTGGCAGCAGTCTTTCAAGATTGGGGCAAGCTTAGATATCTCTGTCGTTTTATTCCTGTCCTTAAAGGCAAAAAACATGTAACGGATGCTGGTTAGTTGATGGCAAAGGCTTACCAGTTTGCTGATAACAGTGCTATTATTTTCCTATGCGTCATTCTTTTGACAAAATCTGTATTTATTTGTCCACTCATGTCTATACTTGGCTTTTATAAATGTGCAAAAAACTTTTCATGTGTTTTTAATATACAGGTGTTGTATGTTCTTTTTGCATTTTTATAACTTTTCACGCTTGGGTTATTTACTGGCTCTAATTCTGGTTTTACCTCTGGCAGCATGTTCTGGCGGCGGCAGTGATTCAAGTAGCGGTAATTCAGGCAGCACTGGTCTTAATGCACCAGCTTTAACGTGGGTGGCCCCATCTGAGAGAGAGGATGGTTCAGGATTGAGTCTATCGGATATAGACGGTTTTCGTGTTTATTACGGTACCAAGTCGGGTGAGTATTCAAATACAATAGACATAAACAATCGCACCGTTACTCAGATGGCATTAGACAGTATTCCTTCGGGCACTTATTATGTTGTTGTGACAACATTAGATACGGACGGCCGAGAAAGCATTTTTTCCGCTGAAGTATTGGTGACCCTGTAATACTTTAAGTAACAGCAAGGCTCAAGCTTATACCATACTGTATAAAGCTGATTTAACCTGTCCGACGTAATCCTGGCTGCCAACGCTTTCTGTCTTTTGAAAATCTAAGCCGGAACTCTTTCTTATGACTGCGGTGAGTAATGTGCCAGACATGATCAGGTAAAAAACAACTATTACAAGCTACGAGCAAACACCCAGGTCAGACCCGCACCTAAAAAAATGTAATCTTTCTGTTCTACAAGTGGACTATTTTCAAATACCGCACCAGCCAGGTTTTGATAACGAACAAATGCAAAATAAATTAAATTTTCAGTGCGCCAGTTAGCTATTGCATCCACAAATAAACCACTATACCCACTTCCTGCATCAAATGCTGAACGTGTTGATGTAATAAATGCTGGATCTACTGCATAGTAGTAATCATGGTATTTTTCAGTAGCGTATCGCAGTCCACCTGAAACCAAATAAGCAAAACCGGTTTTATATGGTCGCCTCGTTTCATATGTTAATCGTGGTTCAAATATCCAGCCTACATGTTGCGTAGAGCTAAAATCAGTTGCTACTGCCGCTCGCACAGGTAATTCCAAACGCGTATGACTGGGCTTAAATCGACCGCCAGCCAGGGTGATTTCAACCGATGGTCCAACCTGTAATACCAGGTCGATATCAGGCATACCGAGACGGGCATGTACTGTCTTCACTGTTAACCGGCACACCAAAATCGGCACTTAAATCAAAACGTAATTTTGGAGTTTTTAAAAAGGTTGCCTGTAAACCATTATCCATTTCAATATTTTCAGATCGATATAGTATGTGTGGAATTGGCACCAGGTAATTTTTGCTTTGCGATGATCCTGGGTAGAACGGTATATCAAGAACACTCAGGCCGATGCCTAACTCCCACTGTGGCTTTTCTGCATTAACACAACTGGTAAAAAGAGATATTAAGATAAAAAAATTACTGCATAAGTAAATTTTACATAAATATTTTTTTGTAAATTTCACAGACAAGCATCCAACATAAGTCTTATAAATTCAATCCATTAAACCATTTCTGCAGTAAATATGAATGCAAATTCTTCCATAATTCTCGAAAAATAATTCATAAAAACAATTTGACTTTGCATTATTTGGGAATATAATCCCAATTATGAGCGATACATTACAGACAATTCTGAATGAAAGTGCACTTAAAATTCTGCGTCCATTAGTACGTGTGATGCTACGTAATGGCGTTTCCTGCGGCAGTTTTGAAGAACTGGTGCGCAAAGCGTATGTTGACGAAGCATTTGCCATGGGCAGGAAAAATCAACTAAAAACAACGATTTCCAGTGTTTCCGCACAAACCGGATTATCACGCAAAGAAGTGAAACGGTTAAATGAACTGGAAGAAACACATAGTGCTGCTGTTGAACAAAAATATAACCGCGCAGTTCGTGTCATAAGTGGCTGGGTAAATGAAAAAAAATTCACTGACGCACAGGGAAACGCCAAAGTATTATCGCTTGATGATGGAAATGATTCCTTTGCCGCTCTGGTTAAGCAATACAGTGGTGATATCCCAACCAAAGCAATGCTTAATTTATTACTGGCTGCAGACTGCGTAAAAGTAAAAGACAACAAAGTACATCTAATCAAACATGCCTACGTACCCGGTAAAGATTCTGCCGAGGTGATACGTATATTGGGCACAGATACAAACGAGTTAATCAATACCATCGATTACAACCTGACAGCACAGGAAGGAAATAAGCGTTTTCAAAGAAAAGTGTCAACCGCCGTACTCAATAAGGATGCTATAGAAGAATTTAAAGTTTTATCAAACAAAAAATCACAGGCTTTGCTCGAAGAACTAGATACCTGGTTATCTAAAAATGAAGTTGATCCCAAAGACGAAAATGCTCGCTACATCTCTCTGGGAATTTATTACTACGAACAGTAATGTTCAGGAGAAATACTATGAACACTAAATTAACAATAAGCACACTAAGTGCAACAATTGCACTTACGCTTGCTGCCTGTGGTGGAAGTGGCGGTGGAGGCGTAGCCGGTATTGGTGGCTCCGGCTTTATCTCATCTGGAAGCATAACTGGTTTTGGTAGCGTGTTTGTCAATGGTGTTGAGTTTGAAACAGATAGTTCATCATTTGATGTCGATGGTGCTCCGGGCAGTCAGGATGATCTGGGCATCGGTATGATTGTACAAGTGAGCGGCACCATAAATGATGACGGTGTTACGGGCACAGCAACGAGTATCAAATTTGACGATCAACTACAGGGACCAGTATCAGGATTAGCTCCATTTGTCGCCGGTGATGTAAAGCGCACCTTTACGGTACTGGGTGTAACCGTCATTATTGATAGCAGCAGCACAACATTCGATATATCCGGTGAAGATGGCATTCCTTTAAATACAGTTTTCAATTTCGAAACCATAACCAATGACAATAATGTTGAAATCAGTGCTTTCCCGAATTCCAATGGTGAACTTGTTGCCACACGTATTGAGCTCAAGGACATTACATTTGATCCGACCAGTATTGTTGAGGTCCGAGGAACAATCACCAATCCGGTAAATACAAGCTTTACTCTGAATGGATTAACGGATTGTCGATGCTGCAACGGCTGATCTTGATAACCTGCCGAATGGTCTGGTGGATGGTCAACTGGTTGAAGTAAAAGGCACATTCGATACAGCAAGTAACACAATTACCGCTACCAAGGTAGAAGGCGAAGACGATTCGATTGAAGATGCAGATGAATTCGAGGTTGAAGGACTGATTACCGGTCATGTTGAGTGACAGCAACTTTTTCGTCAACGGCATTAAGGTTGATGCCAGCAGTGCTTCACGTGAACCAACAACATTGATGCTTGCTAATGACGTACAGGTCGAAGTCGAAGGCGCTATCGTCAATGGTGTGCTGGTAGCAACAAAAGTAGAGGCGCGTGGCGGTGAAGCAGAAATCGCTGCCAAAGTTGGCACAGTCAATGCGGCGGCTGGGACCTTCGAAGTCATACCGGTAGTTGGTAAGCCAGCAATCACTGTGACTGTGACAAGCAGCACAAAACTGGAAGACAATGTAAACGATATTAAATCGTTTTCACTTAATAATCTCGCTACTGATGACTTCGTAAAAATTGGTGGTTACGAAGATGGTACAGGCGGTATTACGGCTACAGAAGTTAAAGTAGAAGACCCTGATGAGGTCATTGTGCAGGGCACAATTCAAAGCGGTGCGTCTGCAGGTACTGTCAAAGTATACGGGGTTGAATTCACAATTGATTATCCTGCTGAGACCAAATTTGAAGACGTCAATGATGTGATTATTACACAGGTCGATTTCGATAATACGGTGACACCTGATTCTAGCTTGATCAAGGTTAAAGACAAAGATGATGACGGCATCGCAGATTCTATAGAAATCGAGACACCCTGATAAAACCTTAATAACAAAATGCACATGGATGTGCCTGGTTTAACTCATGCGATGTAAACTAAACGTAAAATCGTTTTAGGGAAGGAGGGATTAAATCCTGATCAATTTAGACTGGTGGTTAAATAATAATCCCTCCGTCCCCATTATTTATTCAAATAAAACTTCAGCTGCATCATCAACATTTAACCATAGGCATTCGAAACTGATACATCATAATTAATCATATCAAACAGCTCATCGTTGTTGAGCAAATCCTGTGCTTCTTCATCAACAAAGGTTTCAGCTACCGATTCAGCCAGGCTATATTTCTCTGCCATAATTCGAATCATATCTGCTTCAGTTAACATAATAATCTCCCGGATAATTAGTAATTAAATTTCAGATAGATTTATAGACAGCAATTATTACCTGCATATTACAAACCTGTTATTAGTTTATGACTGAAAAGTAACGGGTGTCGATGTTGCAGGTTTTACAGGAAGGGCAAAGTAGCGAACTATGCAAATAACATCATGAATTCGTCTGTGTAATTAGAACCCGGACACTAAAGACACAGATAAAACCAGGACACGTTCACTTAAGCTTATCAACAGGGTGGATTCAGTTTTTACGCAGGAAACTGTAACTATTCTCTATTTATTCAAGGCCGACGTTTCAATAATAGTGTTTTATAGTGCACTACTTTCGGTCTGTACTGCTCCTCTAAAACACAAGGAGCAGGCGCAGCCCTGTTAACTATTCCACTTTAATTTTTTTGTTTTCTGATTTTTTAACCTTTGGAATGGTTAATTTCAGAACACCATTCTTAAATTTAGCTTCGACCTTGTCTGTATTAACATCACCAGGCAGCAATACCGTTCTGGAAAAAGCACCTTGAGAGATCTCACAGCGGTGATAATTACCCTTATCTTCTTTTTCTTCAGTTTTGGTAGAGCCCTTAATAGTGACTGTGTTGTCAGTCATGGTTAATTCCATATCATCTTTGTCAACGCCAGGAAGTTCTGCTTTGACAAAAATCTCATTATCCCGCTCTACTACATCAACATGTGGCGTTCTACCTTCGAATGGTGCAGGCAGATGACTCCATGATGGCTGACTAAAACGAAATGGACTCATCCAGCCCCCTGAAAATAATTCGTCGAACATTTTTTCAACATCTTCAAAGGAGCTCAGTGTTCTTGATGGAGCGACTTTTCCGACTGCTTTTTCTTCCTTAGCTGGTGTTACAGCGGTTTCTTTTTTGCTTTTTTTTGACATTTTAATATCTCCTTCTGATGTTTATTTAATACAAAATAACAACTCATTTATCAATTTACTCCATTATTATCTATTTTTACTGACACAAATCAATTAATCTGCCGACATCCAGTGCAGAAGAACTTTTTCAGGTAACCCCTGATAATTACCATAAAAGAGAATAAAGGAGCGGCATACTTTTCCAGCTGGCACCCGACTCAAAAAAATCATTTAGCCCAACATTTCAGGTTTATTTCTGGCAGACAATAATACTCAAACTTAATCATTTATTACTACATTGCTGTCCCGTTAACTGTTAGAGGCATGGAATGGAAGCCGTCGCGTGAGACCGTATGCCGCATGGACGCGGCATCCGAGCGTACATGGATGCCATGTTTTTATCTTTCTGGACAGCGTGTCTCAGGCGACGGCTTCCAGTTCATGTCTCGGGTAGTACAAATATAAACTCTTCCAGAGAGAGCAATGGTTTGTAGCACTCTCAGAAAAGTTAACGGGACAGCAATGTTATTACTAATAAAGAGAGCTGACTTTGAACTGATTTTGTCGCAGCACATCCATTATTTCATCGATATGATCTTTACCTCTGGTCTGCAGGATAAATTCAACTTCGACGATCTGTAACGGCAGTTCGGTAAAATTTCGATGATGATGCACATGTACAATATTGGCACCACTGTCTTCGATGCACCGGGTGGCATCGGCCAGGGTGCCGGGCACATCCCGCAGATCAACACGGATGCGCGTCATGCGATGGCTGCGCACCATGCCGCGCGTGATGATCGACTGCAATACAGGCATATCGATATTACCGCCGGAAATAATTATTCCCACTTTACGGCTGGCGAATTCTTTTTTATTTTGCATCAGTGCGGCGAGACCGACCGCACCGGCAGCTTCAGCCACTGTTTTCTCAACTTCCAGCAATAACAGAACCGCTTCTTCAATTTTGTCTTCATCGACCAGCACAATATCGTCGACATATTTCTTCACGATTGGTATTGTCAGCCTGCCCGGCTGCTTCACCGCAATGCCATCTGCAATCGTATTAACACCAAACTCAGGTACCCTGTTTTCTACCGCAGACAGCATCGACGGATAACGTTCAGTTTCGACACCGATAATTTTTATTTTCGGATTTAGCGCTTTAGCGGCAATGGCATTACCTGCAATCAGTCCGCCGCCGCCTATCGGAATAATTAAAGTATCAAGCTGCGGCTGTGCCTCCAGCATTTCCAGTGCAATAGTGCCCTGGCCGGCAATAATCTTTTCATCATCATAGGGATGCACCAGTAACAGATTGCGCTGCTGCGCTGTTTGTAGAGTAAAGCTGGCCGCTTCATCAAAACTATCACCATGCAGGATAACCTCGGCGCCAAAAGAACGCGTATGTTTAACTTTTACATTAGGCGTATACCTCGGCATAACGATGACCGCCGGAATCGCTAAACGTTGCGCATGATATGCAACCGCCTGTGCGTGATTGCCGGCAGACATGGCGATGACGCCTCTGCTGCGTTCCTGCGCTGACAATGACAGTAATTTGTTTAGGGCGCCGCGTTCTTTGAATGAAGCGGTGAACTGCAGGTTTTCCAACTTTAAATAAACATCTGCGCCGCTGAGTTGTGATAGCGTGCGTGAATGTACCAGTGGCGTGTTTTCAACATCGCCCTGAATACATCTGGCTGCCTGTTGTATATCGTCAAGGGTAACAGCCATAAATATTTTCCTTATTCCTGTTTTAGCTGTTCAGACATCTGTTCACGCATTTTGAATTTCTGCAGTTTGCCGGTCACCGTCATGGGAAATTCTTTTACGAAGCGAATGTATTTCGGAATCTTGAAATGCGACAGGTTCTCTTTACAGAACGCTCGTATCTCGTCTTCGCTTAATGTTTCACCACTGTGCAGCTCGATCCAGGCCGCCACCTGCTCACCATAAAAATCATCGGGCACACCAAACACAGCGACTTCAGCGACCTTGGGGTGGGTAAAGATAAAATCCTCGATCTCTCGCGGATAGATATTTTCGCCGCCACGAATGATCATTTCCTTGCGCCGGCCGGTAATCTGCACGTAACCGTTTTCATCCATGGTGCCCAGATCACCGGAGAACAGCCAGCCGGCTTCATCGATCGCTTCTGCGGTTTTTTCTGCATCACCGTAATAACCGCGCATGATGTGATGACCGCGAAAACAGATTTCACCAATTTCACCCAGCGGCACCGTTGCACCTGACTCTGTGTTGACGATTTTCACTTCCTGGTGCGGCAGGTTGTGGCCGACGGTATTGATCCGTCGTTCAAAACTGTCATCGCGTGTGGTGAGATGTGTCAGCGGTGAGGCTTCGGTTTCACCGTAACCGATCAGAATCTCACTACAGTGCATCTCGTTGATCACGCGCTTCATCAGTTCGGCTGGACAGGGTGCACCCGCCATGATGCCGGTACGCAAACTGGAAAGATCAAACGTAGCAAATTTTTCATGTTCCAGTTCAGCAATAAACATGGTCGGCACACCATGGATCGCGGTGCATTTTTCCTGTGCTACCGCCTGCAGAACTTTTTCTGCATCAAAATGTTCACTGCTGATGACAACACAGGCGCCGACAGAAAAACATAACAGGTTGGCCAGCACCATGCCGAAACAATGATAAAAAGGAACCGGCACAACCAGTCGATCCTGTTCGCTGAAATGCATTGCCTGCGCAGAAAACCAGGCATTATTCAGAATATTATGATGCGTCAGCATCACCGCCTTGGGAAAGCCGGTGGTGCCGGAGGTGTACTGAATATTGATGACATCATCACGATCCAGCATCAGGGTCTGTTCATCCAGTTCCTGCTGGCTGATGGTTTCTGCGGCATGAATCACTTCCTGCCAGCTGGTAAAACCGGGCGCCGGCACCTCGGTATGCATGGCATCGGCCGGATCATAGAGCACCACACGATGTAACTCCGGCAGTGCCTTTGAGGTTATCTCGCTATTGTTTTTTTGCAGTTCGGGAACAAGTTCCTGCAGCATGGCCACATAATCACTGCTGCGAAAACTGGGAATAACAAACAGCCCCTGCACTTCAGAACGTTCTAACGCGTAGGCCAGTTCCCGTGGTCGATAAGCCGGGTTGATATTGACCAGGATGGCGCCGATGCGCGCCGTCGCCATCTGCACCAGCAGCCACTCGATATTGTTGGTCGACCAGACACCGATGCGATCACCCCGTTTAAAACCCAGGCCGAGCAATCCCCTGGCGAGCTCATCGGTTGCAGTAGAAAATTCACGGTAACTTAAACGGCGCTGCTGCGGCAGGGAAACCACTGCTTCCTGATCTGGAAACTGCTCGACGATAGACAGAAAGTATTCAGGGATAGTCTGACCGAGCAAGGGCGTATCACCGCCGCGATGAAAATAGCTGGCTGCAGGCTTAAACATTATGCGGCGACCTTGTCCCAGTAAGCATCGATAGACGCCTGGATTTCAGCGATGCCCTGTTCATCACGCTGCGGATAAAACAGATGTTTGAAGCGGCCCTGCAGTTTTAAATATTCTTCCACCGGAGTGCGCTGGCCCGATTTATCTTTTTTAGGGATCCTGGTATGCACCACTTCGCCATCGATATATTCCTTCAGCGGCCAGACCCCGGTCTGCACGGCAAGGCGGCCAATTTCCACGCTCAGTTTCGGATCATAATCCCAGCCGGTCGGACATGGCGCCAGCGCGATCAGCATGCGAGGCCCGCTCATAGCCTTCAGTTTTTCTATCTTCTTTGCCAGGTCGAGCGGCTCCGCACCGATAATCGTCGCCACATAAGCAGGATCATGCGCAGCCCAGATGGAAAACAGGTCTTTTTTAAAACCGGGATAACCGCGTGAACCGCGACTGGTCGAAGTGACCGCGGCGTGCGGCGTGGCAGCAGAATATTGCTGACCGGTATTGCCGTATCCTTCATTGTCATAACACAGGTAAATAAAATCGAGGTTGCGGTCCATGGCGCCTGAAGTTGCCGATAAGCCCATGCCATAAGCGGAGCCATCACCGGTCACTACCACCACTTCCATGTTGTCCTCTGCTGACAGCTTTTTCTTCTGTAGCCGTATGTCCATGGCATCACGCACACCCTGCGCACCGGCAGGCGCAGAGGCCATGGCGGTGTATAGCCAGCCGCCACGAAATGGCGTAAACGGGTAAACCGATAACAGCGTCAGACAGCCGGCAGCGTTGACGAACACGGTTTTCTCACCGAGGATATCGTACATGTTATGCAGTGCTTCCAGACCGCCACAGCCGGCACACATCGGCGTACCGGTACCCAGCAGATGCGAAGAAGGCAGGTCTTTCATACGATGAATTTGAACCAGTGATTCCTTAATCATATTAGCGACCTCACTTCTTTTTGCCCTCAGTTGGTTTTATTTTGGTCTGCTTTATCTCCGCCTTATTTATTTCTGCCTGCTTGATTTCAACATGCTCTGCCTGTGCAATGGCCTGCAGATTGCGTATTTCAGTTAATTCATCTTGCGTGTACAGCAGGCGGGGCTGAAGTCTTTCCCCTTTATCGCTGGCCTGTTTGATCTCGTTGATCATTTCAAAGAACTCCTGCTGACTGATATCACGGCCGCCCAGTCCGCCGATATAACTCGCCAGTACGGCAGGGGCATCTTTCATACCA
>CAVYHW010000077.1:0-11732 GCA_963768215.1 uncultured Gammaproteobacteria bacterium | reverse complement strand
ACTGGCAAAACGCCTGGGTGATGCCGAGCTGGCTATTATTGATAAACGCCGGCCAAAAGCGAATGTGTCTGAAGTGATGAATATCATCGGTGATGTTGTTGGCAAGGACTGCGTTATTGTCGATGACCTGGTTGATACAGCCGGCACCTTATGCAAGGCGGCGGCGGCATTGAAGAAAGAAGGCGCCACCAGTGTCTCAGCATATTGTACACACCCTGTTTTATCAGGAAATGCGATTAAAAATATTAATGCGTCCGTACTGGATGAACTGGTGGTAACCAACACCATCCCTCTGTCAGAGGAGGCGCAGAAATGTGACCGTATACGCCAGTTATCAGTTGCGGAGATGCTGGCAGAAACAATACGACGGATCCATATGGATGAATCTGTTAGTGAGATGTATATAGATTAATGTAGCTGCGATTGCATAAATAAGTCATGGCAGCGCCTACAAAAAAATTGGTGGTTAATACCACTAAAAGTGAAGTTTAAATAACTTCGACACAAACTTCATTTGGTCGCGAATGAAGTAAATTTTTAACTATTAATGCTCGGAGATGAAATCATGAGTTTAGAATTAAACGCTACATTGCGTGAGGACATGGGGAAAGGTGCGAGCCGCCGCCTGCGTCACGCAAACTTATTACCAGCAATCATTTATGGCGCCGGTAAAGACCCTGTTTCAATTACACTGCTACAAAAAGATGTTCAGCACAAACTGCCTGATGAGCACTTTTATTCACAGGTCATGTCATTGGTTGTTGAAGGCAAAGCTGAAGACGTTTTGTTACGTGATATCCAGCACCATCCTTATAAACAGGAAGTGATGCATATGGACTTCATTCGTGTGATTGCGAACAAAGTGGTTAATGTATTTTCTCAGTTACACTTTATCGGTGAAGAAGAATCACCTGGTGTTAAAACTGAAGGTGGTGTTATCAGTCACGTTATGACCGAAGTTGAAATTGAATGTTTACCTAAAGACATTCCTGAGCACATCAAAGTTGACCTGTCTGAAATGCATGTCGGTGATATTGTTCATCTGTCTAATCTGGAACTGCCAGAGGGCGTTACCCTGGTAGCATTCAAGCATGAAATAGCGGAAGGCGAAGAAGAGAGCGACTTCGATCTGGCTGTGGCTACCATGCATCTTCGCAAGGTTGAAGTAGAAGAAGATGAAGAAGCAGCAGCACCAGCAGCAGAAGAAGAAGAAGAAGCGAAACCTGCTGGTGAAGAAGATAGCGAGTAAAAATGGTCTAAGCGATTATGGCTGTTAGATCAATCGATCTTAAAGTTATCGTTGGGCTGGGTAATCCCGGTTCCAAATACACCGAAACCCGGCATAATGCCGGGTTTTGGTTTGTAGAGCAGCTGGCGGCTAAACATTCAGTTAGCTTTCGTGCGGATAAAAAGTTTCACGGCGACGTTGCAAAAATCCTGCTCAAAGATAAAGAAATCTGGTTGTTAAAACCAGGAACCTTTATGAACCGTAGCGGACTTGCAGTACACAGCCTGCTGTCATTTTATCGATTCACTGCCAGCCAGTTATTAGTTGCTCATGATGAAATAGACCTGCCACCTGGAACCACCAAATTAAAAACAGGTGGTGGTCATGGTGGACATAATGGACTGCGTGACATCATCAGCCAGCTGGGATCAAATGACTTTCATCGTCTTCGCATCGGTGTCGGACACCCGGGAAGTAAAGATCAGGTGGTAGACTACGTGCTGCATACCCCGTCAAAAGATGATCGAATTGATATCGATAATGACATCTCAAAAGCGATTAATGTCATGCCTGAACTGGCTAGCGGTGACATGGAAAGAGCGATGCATATTCTGCACAGCAAATAAATGATTCATTATTTTTTTATGGTTATCCAGGAGTAACTTGTGGGTTTTAAATGTGGCATTGTCGGTTTACCCAACGTCGGTAAATCCACCTTATTTAATGCATTAACCAAAGCTGGCATATCGGCAGAAAATTATCCCTTCTGCACCATCGAGCCCAATGTTGGTATCGTGTTAGTGCCCGATCCACGCATGGATAAGCTGGCCGAAATCGTCAAACCGCAGCGTGTAGTACCGACCACCATGGAATTCGTCGATATTGCAGGTCTGGTGGCAGGTGCTTCAAAAGGTGAAGGCCTGGGTAACAAATTCCTCGCCAATATCCGTGAAACCGATGCCATTGCCCATGTCGTACGCTGTTTTGAAAACGATGACGTCATTCATGTCGACGGCAAAATATACCCTATTCATGACATCGAAGTCATTGATACCGAACTGGCACTGTCTGACCTTGAGTCAGTAGAAAAAGCTGTCGATAAAGCATCACGAGTTGCCAAAAGTGGTGACAAAACAGCAAAGGCAAAAGTTGAGTTACTGCAGAAAGTTGCCGCACATCTAAACGAAACAAAACCGGTACGTTCGATGGGGCTGAGTGACGACGAGTTAAAATCACTTTACGACCTGCATCTACTGACAGTAAAACCAGTGATGTATATTGCCAATGTCAGTGAAGACGGTTTTGAAAATAATCCTCACCTCGAAGCTGTAAAACAACGTGCGGAAAGTGAAGGTGCTATCGTAGTTCCTGTATGTGCTTCAATCGAAGAAGAACTGATCGAACTCGATGCCGATGAAGCAAAAGAATTTCTCGATGAACTAGGCCTGGAAGAGCCTGGACTAAACCGCGTGATACGTGCCGGTTACACACTGTTAGGCCTGCAGACCTACTTCACCGCAGGCGTAAAAGAAGTCCGTGCATGGACAGTAGCGATAGGCGCAACCGCACCCAAAGCTGCTGCCGTAATCCATACCGATTTCGAAAAAGGCTTCATCCGCGCCGAGACCATCGCCTATCAGGACTTCGTTGATTACAATGGCGAGCAGGGTGCAAAAGAAGCCGGCAAGCTACGCGTAGAAGGTAAAGATTACATTGTACAGGATGGTGATGTAATGCATTTTCGTTTTAACGTATAAACCTGTGACGATGGCTTCAAAGTAGCATCATATCAACTTTACCATTTCAAAATATTAATCCTGAAAGCCCAGGTCAACCCAGATCCGATCTACCTGGGCCATTGACATATTCATAACGGCAGCTGACCGATATCCAACACTTTTCTTAAGAAGTAATGTCGGCGCTAAAACAAATGTGGCCACAGTAAATGCTGGCATATGGTAGTCCAATATAGCCGAAACGTCTATAAATAGGGTCTTTCGGCTGCCTGCAAAGTTTATAACAGTGTTTAATTCTGCCTTTATCCTGCACCAGGAAATTAAATTATTTTTCTGGCATGCCAATTGCAATATTGTAATCACAAACATAAACACAAAAGGTGATGAAAATGAGAGCAAAGAAAAATAATCAGCGAGAAGTAATTGTTATAGAGATAGCTGCCTGGGCATTTGTCGTGGGTGTAGTTTTCTTGCTTGCCCAAGCAATACTCTAAATTAAACTGCCCATAACATGCTGACGGGATAATTTATTGTATACAATATTAATTGCCCTATACAAAATATTCCTCAGATACTACATCTGGCATTTGTACATATATCGAGGCGAGATAAAAAACCACATTCCTGGAATGTGGTTTTTTTATAACTGAGAATGACAGCTATGTGTTAGTCCGTCAGCTCCTTTCTGGCAGGATCTGTAGTCCGCGCAGGCTGTGAATACTATATATTAAAGAACCATCACCCATACCATGGTAGCTAGTGAAACTATGGCTACGATGACCACTGCTGCTGTAATACAGCCCGTACAGAAATTTTCAACCGTCTGGATAGTAGAATTCATATCATTTCTCCATTTGCTGGCCTTATTTAATGACCCTGTTTATTAAAATTTATTTACTGTAACAAAAGCTTTATCAAGCTCATATGTTATATATTTCACACAATTAGCTGAAATGTCAATAATAACATGATTGTTTTCATGATAATGGATATATATTTTCGTTAAATATAATATAACGTATTGAAAATATTGATACTTAATTAACTGCTTATGTGTTCAATATTTAACTGATAGGCTGCTCAGAGGCTTAAAGATCCTTCGTAAACTATATAAAATAATATATTTTATTTTTATGCGTTCTATATGTTCGTATTTTATTCGATAAGTAGTGTCAGAAACTTCTCAAATCATATAACTTCTATTCCATACTTCCCCGTCAAATACGTCAAAGTAAAAAACTGAAGTCAATAAACCATGCTGTAAAAACTATCGTTCCCGTACTATTGATAATGTGAACCCATTGTTGTTATTTTCTGGTGTTATCGATTTTATGTACGCTATTATGTGCTTGTTGCGGTTACTAACATCATGTTGTATTTACATATCTTTAAAGCAGGCATTTACATGATATTACTGATTTAGCTTCTATAATTTACCTAACTATACAATGGTCCAGCTATTTTGGATCTGTACTTAAATTAATTTAATTTTATAAAAGGTTAACTATGTGTGGAATTGTCGGCGCAGTAGCTGAGCGTAATGTAACGCCAATTTTGTTAGAAGGGCTTCGACGTCTTGAATATCGGGGATATGACTCTGCCGGTATTGCGGTACTGGACAAAGATAATTGTATTAGTCGTATACGCCGTGTAGGGAAGGTGAAAGAGCTGAGTGATGCCTTGCAGGAAACTGAAGTGCATGGTGTGCTGGGCATAGCGCATACGCGTTGGGCGACACATGGCGAACCCAGTGAAAAAAATGCACATCCTCACGTGTGTAACGAGTCTGTGGTTATCGTACATAACGGCATTATCGAAAATCACAGTGAACTTCGTGAGCAGCAAACCCGTGATGGCTTTAAATTTACCTCGCAAACGGATACCGAAGTAGCAGTCCACCAGATTGAATATTATTTTAAACAGCAGGGTGATCTGCTTGAGGCTGTACGCCTGGCAGTTGCCGATTTTGAGGGCGCCTATGCTTTAGGTGTGATCTGCAATAGTGAAAAAAATCACCTGGTGGCGTCACGCCGTGGAAGTCCACTGGTGATTGGTGTTGGTATTGGTGAATATTTCATCGCATCTGACGCAGCGGCTTTATTACCGGTTACGCGTCAATTTATTTATCTGGAAGAAGGTGATATTGCTGACATTCGAACGGATTCTTTAGTTATTTACAATGAACTTGGAGAAGTTGTTCAACGCGAAGTAAAAGAATCATCGTTAAGTTCAAGTGCAACGGGTAAAGGCGAGTATCGTCATTTCATGTTGAAGGAAATATATGAACAGCCTTCATGTTTGATCAATATTCTACAGGGGCGTCTTGCTGGTGGACAGTTAGTGGACAATGTTTTTGGCATTGGTGCTGACGGCATGACGGGTGAAAAAATTCTTGATCAGGTCAAAGCGGTGCAGATCATTGCCTGTGGTACCAGTTATCATGCCGGCCTGGTTGCCCGCTACTGGCTGGAAGCAATTGCCGGTGTGCCGTGCAGCGTTGAGGTGGCGAGTGAGTATCGTTATCGCAAAACAGTATTAATGGATGATACGCTAGTAGTGACTATTTCACAGTCCGGTGAGACTGCCGATACACTGGCGGCATTACGCGCCATTAAAGAAACATCGAACTTAACACTGGCTATTTGTAATGTACCAGAAAGTTCGCTGGTGAGAGAAAGTGAACTACAGCTAATGACCCGCGCCGGTCCGGAAATTGGTGTTGCTTCGACAAAGGCATTTACTACACAGCTTGTGGCGTTATTAATGCTGGTTGTCGCACTGGGTAAGCGACGAGATTTGTCATTGGCAAGTGAAAAAGCGCTGTTTCAACAGGTTACGTCACTGCATATTTTGATAGAGAGGGTGTTGCAGAACAAAGAATCGATAGAGCAATGGGCAGAAGATTTTACTGACCTGGGAAATGCGATTTTTATCGGTCGGGGCACACTGTTTCCTATCGCTTTAGAAGGTGCATTAAAACTGAAAGAAATTTCTTATATTCATGCTGATGCTTATCCAGCTGGTGAATTAAAACACGGTCCGATTGCATTAATCGACTCAGATTTACCAACTATTGCCATTGCTTCGAAGGATGGTTTTGAAGGTAAAATTAAATCTAATATCCAGGAGATTCTGGCGCGTGGCGGTAAGGTTTATTTATTTGCCGATGAGCGACTGGATTTTTCAGATTTAGGTGAGAACTGTTCTGTAATTAAGCTTCCTGCGATTGAAGCAGAACTTGCACCTGTACTGTTTTCTGTCCCATTGCAGTTGTTTGCTTATTATGTTGCGGTCCTCAAAGGCACTGATGTCGATCAACCTCGAAATCTGGCCAAATCTGTGACAGTAGAGTAAAGAAAGTTATTAGTTGGCAGTTTGCAGTTATCAGTTAAAAGCAAATAACGTAAAACAGGGCAGAAATACAGACCAACACAACAGTAGATATTGCCGGTGCTGGCAAGGTATAATTGGTTTTGAGAAATTTCACTTTATCAGGTACGAATGTCACCCAAGCAGCCGAGTGCGCCAGCGCGTAAATTATTTATCAAAACATATGGATGTCAGATGAATGAATATGATTCATCACGCATATCGGATGTTCTTGCAGAGTCCCACCAACTTGAACTCACCAGTAATGCAGAAGATGCCGATGTGCTTTTGCTGAATACCTGTTCGATTAGAGAAAAAGCACAGGAAAAGGTGTTCTCTCAGCTGGGCCGCTGGAAAAACTGGAAACTGGACAAGCCGGATTTAATTATTGGAGTTGGCGGATGCGTTGCCAGCCAGGAAGGGGCTGAAATTCAAAAACGAGCGCCTTATGTTGATATGGTTTTTGGCCCGCAAACCATTCATCGTTTGCCGGAAATGATATCCGGTGTTTGCGAAACACATAAAAAAATTGTTGATATCAGTTTCCCTGAAATTGAAAAATTCGACTGTATGCCGCAGCCCAAAGCAGATGGGCCTACGGCCTTCGTTTCGATCATGGAAGGCTGCAGCAAGTACTGCAGCTTTTGTGTTGTGCCTTATACCCGTGGTGAAGAAGTCAGCCGTCCTTTTGATGATGTACTTGCCGAAGTGGCTGGCCTGGCAGAGCAGGGCGTACGCGAAGTGAATCTGCTTGGGCAGAATGTCAATGCCTACCGTGGCGCCATGCATGTAGCTGATGGTGAAAACCTGACAGCTGATCTGGCACTGTTGATCCATTATGTTGCCGCAATTGATGGTATTGATCGTATTCGTTTTACCACCTCACACCCGATGGAATTTAATGACGACCTTGTTGAAGTTTATGCACAAGTGCCACAACTGGTCAGTTTTTTACACCTGCCTGTACAGAGCGGTTCAGATAAAGTTCTTGCTGCAATGAAACGCGGACATACTGCTGAACAGTATAAAGATTTAGTTCGTCGCCTGAAAAATGCTCGGCCGGACATTTCAATATCATCTGATTTCATTGTTGGTTTTCCCGGCGAAAGCGATGAAGATTTTGCAGATACCATGGAACTAATTGAAGATATCGGTTTTGACCAGTCTTTTAGTTTTATCTATAGTGCGCGTCCGGGCACACCCGCAGCCGCTTTATTTGATGACACCACTGGTCTTATAAAAAAACATCGTCTTGCCATTTTGCAGGATAAAATTTCGTCGAATGCAGCGGCAGTAAATCAGCAAATGGTGGGCACTATACAGTCTGTTCTGGTTGACAGCGTTTCCAGGAAAAGTGAAATGCAAATTTCAGGGCGTACCGAAAATAATCGTGTGGTTAATTTTGCCGGTGATAAAGCATTAATCGGCCAGTTCGTTGATGTCAAAATTACCCAGGCATGGACAAATTCTTTGCAGGGTGAATTACTTGGACTGCCTGTCACTGAAAAATTGAAGCATGAACAATTGAATAATGATCATATGGCTCATCAGGGCATGTAAACATGCATAACTTATCGGCATCAAAAATTTAATGCGCAATTCTGACAAGCAAATTCCTTCCAGCGATACAAGTATTCAATTTGAACTGAGACCTGTAGATAACCAGCGGCTGGTTAATTTATGTGGACCGGTAAACCGGCATTTACGCCAGATAGAAGAGCATTATGGCGTCAATGTTAATTGCCGTAGCAATCAGTTTGAAGTCAGTGGTGAAGGCAGAGAATTAAAAAAAGTTAAAAATGCGATACAGACTTTATACAATGTGGCTGGCCATGAAGTTCTATCACCGGCAACGATACAGTTGTATTTAAACGATAATATTGAGGAACAGTCAGTTATAACAAAAACAGCTGTTACAGATGAAGACGGAAGTGCAGAAACAAGGCCGAAACATCGTCGCGGTAAAATCAGTGGTCGGGGTAAACATCAGCAACAGTATCTTGAGCAAATCAGAAGCAGTGATCTGACTTTAGGTGTCGGACCGGCAGGTACGGGTAAAACTTATCTTGCCGTTGCCAGTGCGGTGGAAGCGCTTGAAAATGACCTTGTTGATCGTTTGATACTGGTGCGTCCTGCGGTTGAAGCGGGTGAAAGACTGGGCTTTCTGCCTGGTGATCTGGCACAGAAAATTGATCCATATTTGCGGCCAATGTATGACGCGCTGTTTGAAATGATGGGGCAGCAAAAAGTAGCAAAATGCATTGAACGAAATATTATAGAAATTGCACCGCTTGCCTATATGCGTGGTCGCACACTTAATGATGCATTTATCATTCTTGATGAAGCGCAGAATACGACTATCGATCAGATGAAAATGTTTTTAACCCGCATTGGTTTTGGCTCAAAAGCAGTTGTCACCGGCGATATTACGCAGGTTGATTTGCCGCGTGATAAAACTTCAGGCTTACGTCATGCTCTAAAAATTCTGTCGGATGTAAACGGCGTTAGCGTTACGCATTTTCACAAAGCTGATATTGTCAGGCACCCTTTAGTGAAAAAAATAGTGCATGCTTATGAAGAGGATGAGTCGAATTAACGACCCAATAAGGACCCAACAGGTCCCAGCAAGGATTTAAAACATCATGACATTAAGTGTAGAAATTTCTGTTTCAGAAAAAATTCAATCAGACGAAAGCGATGTGCCTGGACCGGAAGTGATAAAGAACTGGGCCACCGCCGCTTACCTGAATAGTTTACCTGCCGTGGCAAGTGTACTGGTGACTGATGCCGATGAAATGCAGCAGCTTAATAAGCTGTATCGCGACCAGGACAAACCGACCAATGTTCTATCTTTCCCCATGCAATTACCTGTAGAAGTTGATGAATTATTGCTAGGTGATATTGTCCTTTGCGCACCAGTCATTAAACAGGAAGCTGGCGAGCAAGCTAAATCAGAAATGTCACATTGGGCGCACATGGTTGTGCATGGCATGTTGCACCTGCAGGGTTATGATCATATAAATAATGATGAAGCTGAGGAAATGGAGCGGCTGGAAATTAAAATTCTTGATCAGCTTGGCTTTGCTAATCCATACGAACAATAAGTCCTGTAAAAAATAATGAATAGCAATAATAAAAAAACAAACTGGTTATCTGCTTTGAAAAATAAAATCTTCAAAGTTAAAGATGAGCGTGCTGATTTGTTACAGCATTTACGTGACGCGCAACACAAAGGAACAATAAGCCTTGATGCCTTAATGATGATTGAAGGTGTGTTTCAGGTTTCTGAAATGCGGGTACGGGACATTATGGTGCCACGTTCGCACATGGTTATTGTGCAGGAAGATCTTGGTGTCGAGAAGATGCTGGATATCGTTGCTAATTCCGGGCACTCGCGTTTTCCGGTTGTTGATGAAAGCCTGGACGAAGTCGTTGGTATTTTGCTGGCAAAAGATTTAACGCATTATAATGATGAGAAAAGCCGTGCTTCATTTGAGCTAAAAGATATTTTACGCTCAGCTGTGTTTGTTCCTGAAAGTAAAAGGTTAAATGTGTTGTTAAAAGATTTTCGTGAAAGCCGAAACCATATGGCCATGGTGATTGATGAATATAGCGGTGTTGCAGGACTGGTTACTATTGAAGATGTGTTAGAGCAGATTGTTGGTGAGATTGATGATGAGCATGATGCGGCAGATGTTATTAATATACGTCGCAGTGGTTTTCAGCTCTATGCTGTGCGTGGATTAACACCACTGGAAGAATTCAACCAGTATTTTGATTCTGAATTATCGCATGAAAAGTTTGATACCATTGCCGGACTGGTTACTTTTGAACTTGGACATTTACCTGCGCGCGGTGAAGAAATTAGTATTGACAAGTTTCATTTCAAAATAATTAGCGCAAATTCTCGCCGAATAATCAATATGCAGGTAAGTATGACGTCTAAAAAGGGCGCAGAGAAAGATAGTGATACAGATAAACTGTAAGCATTGATAGTGAGTAATTATTATTTTCGTTTTCGGCAGTTTTACTGGTTGTTGTTAAGCTTTGCTTCAGGTGGTTTAACCGCACTCGCATTTGCCCCATTTGATTTAAGCTGGCTGGTTTTTTTAACCCTTGCTGTCGCCTTTTATTTCTGGGACAGACTATCGGCAAAACAGGCTGCAATCAGCGCCTGGCTGTTTAGTTTAGGCTTGCAGTGCGCCGGTGTTAGCTGGATTTATTATAGTGTGCATGTTCACGGTAGTGCGCCAGCATTTTTTGCGGTGCTACTTGTCTTTTTATTGTGTTGTTACCTGAGTATTTATCCTGCACTGGCCGCGTATACGGTCAACCGTTATTTACCCAATAGTCCAGTTTTACGTTTATTGCTTTTTTATCCGGCAAGCTGGGTAGTGTTTGAGTGGTTGCAGGGTTATGTAATGACAGGTTTTGCCTGGATGCAACTGGGATATTCGCAAATTGATTATCCACTTTCGGGTTACGCACCTGTTTTAGGCAACCATGCTGTTGGGGGCGCTGTCGCCATTAGTGCTGGTGCGATAACACTGCTTGCAAGACAGCGCAGGCAGTTGTGTGTCTCCTATGTAGTATCTCTGATTATTCCAGTTATGGTGTTGTGGGCGTCAGGCGCCTTATTGAAAACCGTTAACTGGACGGAGAGGTCTGGAGCGCCAGTAAAAGTCAGTGTAATACAGGGCAATATCGCACAAAAAGACAAATGGAAATTACACATGAAACAGCCAACGCTGGACATGTATCGTGATTTATCACTGGCGCAAAAAGATGTGGACCTGATTGTCTGGCCGGAAACGGCAATTCCTGATTATGCGCACCGAGTGACCTCTTATATTCAATTGTTAGGCCGTGATATGAAGGCACGAGAAACCGATTTACTGCTTGGTGTTTTTGTAAAGAATGAAAAAAATCGGGTACTTAATAGTGTATTGAATGTAAACGGTGGTATATATAATAAACGTCACCTGGTGCCGCTGGGTGAATATATTCCACTGCGTTTTTTGATTGAGTTTTTTAATCGTTTCGTAAAAATCCCAATGTCAGACATAGCCTCAGGCAGTGAAGACCAGTCATTATTAACTGCTGCCGGGGTATCTTTGGGTGTGTCCATCTGTTTTGAAGATGCGTTTGCACGTGATGTCATTAAAGATTTGCCCGAAGCCAGGCTGCTGGTCAATTTCAGTAATGATGCCTGGTTTGAAGATTCTCATGAACTCACCAGCATCATGCCATTGCACGTATGCGTGCGCTGGAAACAGGCCGTTATATGATACGCTCAGAATACCGGTATTACTTCTTTCATTGGTCCGCATGGTGAGGTCGTCAAGCAATTACCGCAGTTTGAAACAGGTGTATTAACAGGTGAAGTACAGCCACTTCGT
>CAVYHW010000076.1:0-17242 GCA_963768215.1 uncultured Gammaproteobacteria bacterium | reverse complement strand
GTGTTTGAATCTGTGTAATAACGATAGTTTTTAGCCTGCTTTTTAAAAGTATTGCTCATTTTGAATCCTGTAGCATTTTTAATGTTTCTGACATAGCCCCCAGCACACCAATGCGCTCATTGGTAACAAGATAGACTGCGACTTGTTCAACCAGTGCACGCATTCTTCCTTGTTCAGGTAAGCATTTATAAAATCTTCTGACTGCATTTTAGTTACTATTTTTGCGGCGATGCCGCCAGTGATAAAAATACCACCATAGGGTTTGTATAATAATGCAATATTACCAATATATGCACCGTAGATCTGTACAAAAAGAGACAAAGCTCTGTCTGCCGCCTCATCATTTTTCGACTGCTTGTTGACCCATTCAGCAGTGACACCATCGTTTTGCTTAGCTGGGCTTTGTTTGCCCGCACAAAACTCGTATAGCTTCACCAGTCCGTCACCGGACAATAACCGCTGATACGACACGTGACCATAAGACTGCTGCAAAAACTGCAATAGACGGACCTGAGTATCATTAACAGGGGCGAAATCAATATGACCGCCCTCTGTATCATAGGCCTGTGCAAGCCCCTGCTCACCCTGCACCCAGGCCACCCCAAGCCCGGTACCGGCGCCGACAGCGACACGGATTGCATTGTCCTTCAAACCACTCGCGTTTTGAGTAGTCGCGTTTTTAGTAGTCAAATTCTGGCCGGTCAACTTTGAGGCGCCTGAATTTAAAATGACCCGGTCTTTTTCCTGCAACTGACAGATGCCAAATGCAGACGCCTGAAAATCATTCATAAAAAAGACATTGTTTATACTGAAGTTATCTTTTATGAACTGTTTTTCAATGGTCCATGGCAGATTAGTCAACGTCGCCGAAGACTCACTGACCAGGCCCGGCAAAGCCAGCATTAGCACATCAACCTGACCATGATCGGCCCCGCTTTCATCAATGAAAGTCTGTAACAGTGGCCCAAAACTTTCAAATTCCCCACTTGGATAACGTGCTTCAAATAAGATGTTTCCTGGATCGTCACTATTGGCAAATACAAAACGGGTTTTTGTGCCACCAACGTCAGCAGCAATGATATACATGTGTGCTTCCTGTTTTATTATAATTGTTATCTCAAATCTATTAACACATGATCAGATCCAGATGACCAGCTCCAATATCAGGCAACAATACTGAACAAATTCTGTGGTCCAGTTTTAATCGGTATCTCAGGCTTCACAGTCAATCTGCTTTATGTATTTGCAAGGTATAAAATGTCAATAATATAGACTTAATAAGGACAGGATGATGACTTAAATCAATTAAGCCCATAGATTTAACCAATAGATTTAGCGCGTAATCTGTGTGCCCGCTATCGACAGCAAACATTTCAAATCATAAATTTCAATTTTACGCCGGGTGACCTCCAGTATCCCGCTATCCTGAAACCTTCTGAGTGTCCGGCTGACAGTCTCTATCGCCAGGCCCAGATAGTTGGCTATGTCCTGGCGCGTCATGGTCAAATGAAGCACTTCCGCCGAGCGGCCAAGTTTTTGTGACTGCTTTGACATATTCACTAAAAAACTGGCCATGCGGCCATCGGCATCTTTCCTTGCCAGCATCAATACCAGGTTATGATCACGTATCAGATAATCTGAAATCATATTAAAGAAGCCCTGCCCCAGGTCCCGCTCAGGCAACTCCGACAACGGCAACCTGCAAATGGTTGTTGTTTCCAGCGCAACCATCGAAGAAATGTAACTATCAGCACCCATGCCATCAAGCCCTAACACGTCACCAGCCTGATAAAAACTCAGCACCTGCTCTTCACCATCTTCCATTATCATGTAGGACTTGACCGAACCGCTGCTAATAACATAGATCGACTCGGCAACATCTCCTGCACGAAAGATATGATCACCGCGCAAAAAGACCTTCCTGTTTTTTACTACCTGGTATGAATGACCGTGAGTTATCGTCATCTGCGCTACCAGACAGTGACCTCTAACATCACAGCTGCGACATGATAATATTTCTAAGGATGGTTTGGCATAACCTACTCCTGAAGTTGCCGGAACAACAGTATTATTACTCGCTGTTTTATGTATTTGCATGACCATGTCATTTTCTCCTGTTTTAACCCAGTACTTTTCCAAGGTTAGTAAGGACAAAGTACTGGCGATATCATGACCTTTAAATAGCAGGTAGGCTATCGGGGATTGCCTGATCCCTATATCGGGACATAAGAATTTTATCATATTACAGTGCTATGGGGCTTAACAGAAGCAAACATAAGTGAAAAAACCACGTTCATTTCCACTACATATTTTCATCATGGTCACCGCATTCATGGTCGTGACCGCCATTTCTATAAGCGCTATCTATTTTGATTTCATCGAACTGGCTGGTCCTGGCAAAATTGCACAAATCGACCATGGTGAAATTCGCTCGCTATTTGTCCTTGCTGGCGGCATCGCTGTAACTGTCACTCTACTTGTTATTACATTTGCCAGCGGTATTTTTTTCTGTATCATCCAGCCGTTTGTGCAAAAAATGCAACAACAGGCAGAAACTTTCCACACACTGGCAAAAAATGCACACGAGTCAATATTCCTCATCGATATTAACGGTATTATCAAGTTCATGAATCCGGCAGCTGAAACCATGTCTGGTGACACGACTGAGGAACTACTTGGTGAAAATATAAAACAACTCATGCCTTCACCTCATCGAGAAGAGCAAACCACGCCCGACCTGGCAATTATCGATTTGTCACTTTCAGGGGGCAGCGGCCTGGACCTGATTGAGCGCATAAAGGCACGAAACAGTGAAACCCTGATGCTGGTGGCCTCGATGCACGATGAATCACTGTATGCTGAGCGCGTTCTCGCCGCCGGCGCCAGAGGTTACATCAACAAACAGGAGGCACAGGAAAAAATCATTAAGGCGATCCGCCAGGTACTTAATGGCAAGGTCTATCTGAGTGAACATATGACCGAGCGGATACTCAACAACATAGCCAGAGGCAGTGACGATAAACGAGATATAGACTCGCTATCAAACCGCGAACTGCAGGTATTCGAGATGATCGGCCATGGCATCGCGCCTGGCAAAATGGCAGAACAGCTAAACTTAAGCATTAAAACAATTGAAACCTATCAGGCGCACATAAAAAAGAAACTGGAACTGTCTTCATCACACAAACTGACACACAGGGCAATCCGCTGGATACTGGAACAGGGTCAGTGAGCTGATAAAAAACAAAAAACTTTTTAAACCTTCCGCAAAAGAACGCACTAAAATGCCGGGAGCATTTTGAACGTACGCTAGTACAGTCCGAAGGACGTAGCGCAGGAGGCGCGTAGTAAATACACGCCAACTATATTCCTGTATATATTTGAGTGTGGTTGTAATGATGAGATAGTTGGTGTAATTTGAATAAATATCAGTCAGAACTGATATTTATATTTAACAAATATTTCAAAAATTATGAAAAAACCCACAATAACATTAAAAGTTAAAGAAAAAGTTTGTGAAAACTGCTGGTTCAGAAAATCCTGTGATGATCTGCCTCGTTTTTGCGTACTGCTGCACTATCTTCCTATTGTTTTAGTGGTCGTCATGTTGTGCTACTTTTTTATCACCATGAGTTTGTAAGCGTCGCAAACAGACCTTCAAAATATTCGATGAAAAAGGGGGATACGACCCTGAACGGACACTGAGAAAAAAACAAAAGAATATTGTCCACAGATGAACGCAAATGAACGCAAATAAAAAAAGATCAAAAGCTTAAATTCTTAATCCGCAAATAACGCGAAACACTCAAAGCACTAAAAACAAAAAGCTTTTTTCGAGTCTTTTGTGTTATTCGCGGACTGTATTTCTTTTTGTTTTTTATTTGCGTTCATTTGCGTTCATCTGTGGACATAAAGCTTCTTGCTTGTGCGTCTATTCCTGGCCGGTTATGCCCTATCAGCTCAACTCGTAAATGGTAACCAACAAAACTTAGTCAAACCCAACCACCCATGTATCTAGAGTCGAAAAAAGCCGACGCCAACACCTGCGGTCACAATACCTGCGACCATTAACCTGCAGACCAACCCGCAGCACACCACAACCGACCACCTGAAAAGTCACATTCCTTCTACCGCATACGCGCATGAACAAATTGAACCATAAATAATAAGGTATTACCTTTTCTATATATGTATAATCTGCGGGTTTGATTACACTCACGGTTTTATCTAATCACGATACCAGATGATGAAGTTGCAAGGATACTCATTGAAGAAGTACTACCCAGGCGTAGAAGTCGTATCCAGGTTCCCTTGAGTTCATTGAAGATCAGAGCAAAGCATAATTAGCTGAGCAATCTGCTGCCTGATACTTTTCAGGCTATTGAAATATAAATCACATTAATACAAATAAATTAAACATAAATAATAAAGAGAGCAACAATGAGCAAGCTTGCGGATGAAGAACAAACTATCGCAACTCCGGGTATTATCTCCCGTAAACAGATCATCGCAGCAGTCATTTTTATCCTGCTCGCGATATACCTTGCCAGCATTGTACCCACGGTTGAGATTGCCTGGGTCAGTGCCGTGCTGGTATTGACAATCTATCTTTTTGCATTTGAGGTGGTAAGTGTCGATGTTGCCGCTGTCTCTGTCATGGTGTTATTAGGGCTGAGTACCTTATTTGCACCCGCAATGGGGCTGGAGCAGGGACTGGTTGACAATAAACACCTGTTTGATGGTTTTTCATCAAATGCGGTGATGTCCATTATCGCGGTAATGATCATCGGCGCCGGTCTGGATAAAACCGGTATCATGAGCAAAGTGGCCGGTTTTATCCTGAACATCGGCGGTACCACTGAGGCCCGCATCATCCCGATCATATCGGCTTCTGTTGGTTTTATCTCTTCTTTTATGCAAAACGTCGGTGCAGCAGCACTTTTCCTGCCGGTGGTCTCTCGTATATCTGCACGTTCGGGCCTGCCGATGTCACGTTTATTGATGCCAATGGGTTTTACAGCGATTCTCGGTGGCACCATGACGATGGTTGGCTCCAGCCCGTTAATCCTGCTCAACGATCTGATTTTAACTTCCAACAAAGCATTACCTGCTGACCAGCAGATGGATACATGGGGCCTGTTTTCTGTTACCCCTGTGGGTGCAGCATTGATAGCAACCGGCATTATTTACTTTGTGGTGGCAGGTCGTTTCGTATTACCAAAATCAAAAAGCGAGAGCAGTACATCCGCTACTGATCCGATGCAATATTTTCATGATGTTTACGGTGTCAATTATCGAATATCTGAACTTGTTGTCCCTAAAGGAAGCGCCCTGATCGGCAATCAACTTGATGATATCGAAACGGCTTATCGAGTACGTGTCATCGCCAACAAACAGTCTGGTGAAGAAGTCCGGATTGGACCGGGAACTCTGGCCCGGGACTCTGAAGTGATGGAAGGCATGGTGTTAGGTGTGGTGGCTGATCCGCGTGACCTTGATCACTTCGTAGAGAAGTATGACCTTAAAAAACGCAAACAATTACGCAGTTTTGCTGAATCACTTTCTACCCGTAGAGCCGGTATCGCAGAAGTTGTTATACCGCCGGGCTCAAGCCTGATCGGCAAAAGCGCACGTGATGTCTGGATGCGCAAAACTTATGGCCTGGCGATGATCGGCCTGCATCGCGATGGCGAAACACTGCGCGAAGGTGATGACATTCGCAGCATGCCGTTCCATCCAGGTGATACGCTGGTGGTCCATACCGCCTGGAATGCACTGGAGCGAATCGAAAAAGACCGTGATTTCGTTGTGGTAACCACTGAATATCCACGTGAAGAAGAAGTACGCCCGCATAAAATTTTGCCTGCCACTATCTTTTTTGGCATAGCACTTTTCATGGTGTTATTTACTGATGTGCGCCTTTCAGTAGCGTTACTCACCGGCGCTATGGGAATGGTGTTATCCGGTGTGTTAAATATCGAAGAAGCATACCAGGCTGTTAGCTGGAAGACTGTTTTCCTGCTTGCCTCGCTTATTCCGCTCGGTCTGGCGGTAGAAACAACCGGCACAGCCAAATGGATTGCCGAACAGGTTTTGTCAGTCGTCGGTCACATGGATATCTGGGTCATCCAGACAGCAGTCGCTATACTGGCAACCTTTTTTACACTGGTTATGTCTAACGTTGGCGCTACAGTTTTATTAGTACCGCTTGCAGTAAACATCGCTATTGGCGCCGGCGCAAACCCGGCTGTGTTTGCACTGACCGTGGCCATTGCAACCTCAAACTCTTTCCTTATCCCGACTCATCAGGTTAATGCACTGATTATGGGTCCGGCTGGTTACCGAGTGGCTGACTTTTTGAAAGCCGGTGGCATCATGACGATACTGTTTTTAGTTGTCATGATGGTAATGATGAACCTGGTTTTTTAGGCCCAATATTTCAGTAACCCAACAAAAATAAAAATGAATAATTTAATAATAAAGTTAATACCCGCTTTACTGCTCAGCACTTTACCGGGCGTAGCACTGGCTGCAGAACACGCAGAAAGCCGCATGGATCTGACCAGTCACTGGGTAGGATTTTTATCTATCGCTCTATTCGTGCTGGCTTATGTACTGGTGATGGCGGAAGAATTTACCCATCTGCGTAAATCGAAACCGGTAATTCTCGCCGCTGGTCATCATCTGGGGCATCATTGGCTGGTTCTATGCCAGCCATGGCATGACGACAATAGCAGAACACGCTGTGCGTCATAACCTGCTCGAATATGCAGAGCTTATGCTGTTCCTGCTGGTAGCGATGACCTATATCAACACCATGGAAGAGAGACGCATATTCGATGCATTGCGTGCCTGGTTGATCCGTAGTGGATTTGGCTTTCGCGCTCTATTCTGGATAACCGGCATACTGGCATTTTTTATCTCGCCGATAGCAGACAATCTGACGACGGCGCTGCTTATGTGCGCTGTAGTTATGGCGGTAGGCGGAGACAATACCCGGTTCGTTACACTGGCCTGTATTAATATCGTGGTCGGCGCCAATGCAGGCGGCGCCTTCTCTCCTTTTGGCGACATCACCACCTTGATGGTGTGGCAGAAAGGCATGGTGGAATTCTGGACTTTCTTTGCCCTGTTTATTCCGTCAGCAGTCAATTTCCTGGTGCCGGCAGCTATTATGCATTTCGCGGTACCCAATGTTAAACCTGATGCATCAGGTGAGCACGTAGCAATGCAACGCGGCGCAAAACGCATCATCGCCCTTTTTCTGGTCACTATTGCAACGGCAGTGTCCTTCCACAACTTTTTTTATCTGCCGCCGGTCATCGGCATGCTGACCGGACTTGGTTACTTGCAGGTGTTCGGCTTCTACCTGAAAAAAACATCGCACAAAGATCACCATGGCAAACCGGATAATGCTGAACATGATGCAGACATGGGCACACCGGTTGCTTTCGATGTTTTTTCTCCTGTAGCTAAAGCTGAATGGGACACCCTGTTCTTCTTCTATGGCGTTGTACTTTGTGTCGGCGGCCTGGGTTTTCTCGGTTATTTAGGCCTCGCATCAGAAATGATGTATAGCGGCTGGGGCGCAACCAGTGCCAATATCGCGGTTGGCGTTTTATCTGCTATTGTCGATAACATCCCGGTGATGTTTGCGGTACTGACCATGAACCCTGAAATGTCTACCGGTCAGTGGCTGTTAGTTACCCTGACCGCTGGTGTTGGCGGCTCACTGCTCTCTATCGGTTCAGCTGCAGGTGTGGCACTCATGGGGCAGGCACGTGGCAAATATACTTTCTTTGGACACCTGAAATGGACACCAGCCATTGCTGTCGGTTATATCGCCAGTATCTATGTCCATATGATAATCAATAGCGCTTATTTCACAGCAAGCTAAAGTTGTTATTGCCATGATCAACATCCGAAAGGATGCGGATGTTGGTCCGCCATAGTTGGTTTCACTGTTCATCATTGCTGCGCGCCGGATTCATGTTGCTGTCAATTAACGCAGCAGTAATTAAAATATATTAGTGAAATTCAGAATGTTTTTTTCTTGTTAGCGACAAAGGATTCAATCAATAGTTTCAAAACCACTGGATGAATTATGAAATGCTGACCGGACCTTGATAACGGGTTTACTCGTACGAGCGGTGCAGGAGTTGTCTTTTTACCGTATATGTAATGGAATTTATATTAATACCATTACATATATACAGCCTAATATTAGATATAAACTGTCACTGCTGTCCCGTTAACTGCCAGAGACATGAATTGGGCATATCCAGCAATGACCATCACCCGCATGGATGCGGGTGTTGAGCCACCATGGATGGTCCAAGATTACTCAACATGGGGCGTGTCATTGCCGGGTGTGACTGATTCATGTCTCGATTGTAACTAATGCTGGTTTTGTTAGATGTATCAACATACGCAGGCACTGATAATAAAGTTAGCGGGAAAACAGTGATAAACTGTTGCAAATCATAAAGCAGCAGATGAACAGCTGAACATAAAAAACAGGAACCATCGTTAACAAGCAGAAAGTTCATTATAATTGTTACAGATCAGCGCCTGCACTTGATACCATTACAGTAAAAATGTTATAGACTCGCATTCAGATATCCAGGCAATGTACGATAACCAAAAACAGTGGCACAATAGTCCTCGTCAATGTCAATTAACCCATTATAAAAAGGAAAACCATGAGCAGCTACAAATATATTCTATTGGCTACCGATTTCTCTAAACCGGCCGAAGCCGCCGCAAAGAGAGCAGCTGAGATTGCCGCGTGCTTCAATGCCAGACTCTGCCTGCTGCACGTTGTAGCCCATTTTCCGGAGGATGCACCAAATGACTGGATAGCACCGGAAGATCACGACCCGACAAGTTATCAAACCGAACGTTCCATGAATGCACTTGAACAGCTTAACTCAGAGCTCAAGTATGACAACATAGAGACCCGCGTTATTCTCAGTGAGCATTCTGCGGCACATGAAATAACACAATACGCCAGACAAAATAAGGTGGATCTTATTGTCACCGGATACCATGGCCGCCATGGTATTGTTAAAGTTCCAGGATCTACCACCAGCGCTGTTTTGCATCGCGCTGAATGTGACGTACTATCAGTACCGTCCATTTAACTGCAAACAAAAAAAGCAGGCTGAATACTCAGCCTGCTTTTTTCTAAACAACAATAATCCGTAGACTATTATTTGGCTGCTGGTGCTGCTGGAGCCGCTGCAGGAGGTGCATAGTAGCCTGGGCCAGGACCGTAATATGGACGACCATAATATCCATCATAGCTGTTATAACGGTTGTCCCAGCGATTGTCCCATCTGTTACTGTTGTTCCAGCGGTTATTACCACGATATGAGTTACGGCCATCACCACGGCCACGGCCACGTGCATTACCACTCATACCGAAGTTGAAACTACCATCAACATCACCGTCAACATCACCAGAACCATCGCCATAACCATCGTTGTACATGTCATTGCGCCAGTCATTGCGCCAGTCATTGTTCCAGTCATTTCTGCTATTGTTGTTATCATTCCACCAGGCATTGGCAGAAGTTGATACCACTAAAATTGCAGCTGCTGCTGCAGTAAGTAAAATTTTCATATTTTTCCTCCACAGGATTTTAATAATATATACCTCGCAAAAATCACCACTGGTTGCATAATCCCGCGAATCAAGATGAAAAAACTAATTTTCAGCGGAGATAATACAAGAGTCTCAAGCTAAAACATAGATATAAGTTCAAAATAAATTCAGCATAATTTCCTTTTTTTAAAAGTAGAGAGCCCGTTTTTAACAAAAAAAACTGCATAACCTTGAGAAAATACTTCATTTGCATTGATAAACGACATTACTTTGATAGAAAAAGCGACATCAATAAGAAATCAGTAAACCACAATGGTAGTTTGGCAGGCGCCAGTGCTAATCTGATTGCGGCCGGCTTTGCTGAAGGGTCAGGCCAGCCGATACAACTCTTCCCTTTATGCTGATGGCATTTCCGATAATGCTGGCATCAGTATATATCAGTGCTGTGTATGTCTATTATCGATATTTTTAAGGCAAAAGATAATATCCACAGATGAACGCAGATAAACACAGATAAAACGTAATAAGTTTCAAAACATCCGTGTTTATCTGCGTTCATCTGTGGATGCAAATAGTTTTAATTTTGCGTGTATTTGTGTTATTCGCGGACTGAAGTTTCTAAAGCCATTCGTTGCGGATTCGTTCGCGATTCAATCGAAACCACTGCAAAGTAATGATGGCCATGGCGGAATTAATGCGGCCGCTATCCAGCCAGTCGAAAGCCTGCTGACTGCTAATAACATGAACCTTAATGTCCTCACCCTCTTCATCCAGTCCATGTATTCCTCCTATTTGTGAACTCTCTGTACGCCCGAAAAAAATCTGTATCTGCTCATTTGATCCACCCGGACTGGAGTAATATTTAGCAATCCGCTGCAGCTCTGTCAGTTCACATCCCGCTTCTTCATGCGCCTCACGATGTATCACCTGCTCTGCTAATTCACCGGGTTCCTGGTAACCGGCGATAACCTCGATCAGCCATGGGCCGACTTTATCCTCCCCGGCTCCAATTCTAAACTGTTCGATCATCACGACTTCATCCCGTTGGGGATCATAAGGCAGCACGGCTAGCGCCTGTCCCCTGTCGATTAGTTCCCGAGTAAGAACCGGACTCTGGCCACCGGCGAACAGGTCGTGCTGCAACTTAATTTCAGAAAGTTTGTAAAAACCGCTGTAACGTAATTTTTTCTTTATGACTGACCATTTCATATTGGCAAGTATCTTGCACGTTTACCCGGTAATTCTCAAACATTAAACGGCAGGTGAGTAGCTAATAATGGAAGTAATTTTCGACACATTAACAATAACAGCAATAATTTCAATATGTTGCGTTTCATTAGTATTGCTGGTACTGATGGATTGCTGTAAGTTAAGAAAATTCCTGGGGCATATTTTTCCTGATGACTAAGCACCGGAACTGTGCAATGGGCGCCTTAATGCCTCTATATAGTGCTTATTGGGGAACAAAAACTGGGTAACAAAAAAAGGACTGATCATCAGATCCGTACCACATCCACAGCAACATCGAGTTTGTGTTTGTTACCACCGCCAAAAACCACGCCTTTTAGCGGTGCGACATCTGAATAATCCCTGCCCCAGGCAGCGGTAATGTGCTGTTCAGCCGGTATTTGCGCATTGGTTGGATCAAAATCCACCCAGCCCTGATGCGGGACATAGACGCTAAACCAGGCATGGGAAGCATCTGCACCAAGCAGCTTTTCTTCTCCTTCTGCTGGTATGGTTTCCAGGTAACCGCTGATATAACGCGCTGCCAGTCCCTGCATGCGCAGACAGGCAATTGCCAGGTGAGCAAAATCCTGACAGACTCCTTTTTTATGTTTAAGTACTTCTTTTAAAGGGGTAGCGATGGTGCTGAAGCCAGGGTCATACTTAAAGTCTTTATAGATACGATGCATCAGATCATCAACTGCTTCCAGTAATGGCCTGCTCATTGTGAATGACGGCTTGCTGTAGCTGGCCACTTCCGAACTGAATTCAATAAAATCAGATTCCAGTACGTAAAGTCTGGCATCAGTGGTCTCCGCTTCATCCGATGATTGCAGATGTTTTACAGCCAGCTCCCAGGTGATTGGAAAAGCCCCATCGAGTAATGATCGCATCGAAGTCACCTCTACTTCACTAATCGATGTTACGCTAAGTTTGTCATGAGGTTTCTGAATACTGAAACTGACCTGGCGATTGCCGAACAGATCGGTCCATTCATTTACATTTACCGGCAGAGGCTCTATCTTAAGTTCACTAAGGCTACAGTTTTGCTGCGGTGTATTACGCAGCAACAGGTGAGCAACATTATGGCACAGGGAAACGTCCTTGCTGTATGAGTAAATGGTAGAGTGTGTCACACGATATTTCATGTCTTTTACTTTGAGCGCAGCCGAACAAGTTGATGTGGTGTCGCTGCTGTACGGAAATACGTAGCTGTTAAGGCTTCAGATATTGCAGGCAGCCTGGTTGCCAGCACGTTAAGGAAATTAGCCAGCGTGTCTCGTCGAATGGCTTCTTCATTGGGTGCGCCAAGCCGGTTCAAATCAGCCAGGCGTACCAGCGTTGCTGTCTCCAGCGACAGCCTTTCAAGCTCACTGCGACTGCCCGACTCATGCTTATTCGGCAGTGTAGTGACATGTTCTTCCAGCCTCGTCATCTGATAGGCCAGCGAGCGCGGGTTGGTTTCATCGTAAACCACCAGCTCAAGTAGCTGTGGAATGTTAATGCCATAGCGATAGCGCCGCCGATAGGTCATCATGCTGTCCACGATTGACAGCATGGAATCTGCCAGTATAACTTCATTTTCGTCGTCTACAACTGGCACCATCGTAGACTGTAGCAGGTGAGTAATCTGTAATGCACGCTCAAGACGGCGTCCGCTATCAAGGAAACACCAGCTGCGACCACGCGTCATGTTTTCCAGCGTCAAACCGGTAAATGCAGTCAGTGCGGTAACCAGATCATCCAGTTTATCAAGGGCATCAATCAGCTGATCAGGTGTTATCCTGGCGAGTGATTGCAAAATTTCATCAATATCGTTTATCACCCGCCATGTGTCAGATGAAAGACGATCACGCACTGAACGAGCGGAGAACAATAGTGAGCTCAGTATCTGCGCCAGGCTGCCTGTTTTTCGTTTATCTGAAATAACCGAACGAAGCTCAACTTGAATCTTTTCTGATTCATTAACATTACTAATATCAGCAAACCCCGGGTCAGCAAACCCCGGATAGGTTGATGTCTGACTGGTCACCGCGAACAGTAACTGTTTAAAAGCAAGTGTGTCTGTCGCTTCTCCTGTTTCAAGAAACTGCAGTGTCAGGCGTAGCAGGCGACTGCAGAATTCTGCCCTTTCAGCATAGCGGCCGACCCAGAACATGTTGTCAGCAACACGCCCCGGTACTTCCCCGCCTTTATCCGGCGCCAGCCTGGCCTGTCTTCTGTCAGTTAACAGGCTGACATATTTTTCCGGTTCACTGGCCAGCACCCAGGTATCCTTGCTGGTCCCGCCCGCCTGGTTTGAGACCACCAGATTACTGTCGCCTGATGCGACACGTGTCAGACCACCGGGCATTACCATGTAGTCATGCTCACCGGCGACTAAAAAACTGCGTAATACGGAATGACGTGGTTTTAGCCCATCTTTACCCAGTACTGGCACCGTAGACATCGATATAGATTCCTGACCGACATAAAGATGTGGCTTTGCCCTGATTGTTTGTTTCAGTTTTTCCAGCTCAGCTCTGGAAAGTTCATTCCCAAACCTGAACCTGAAACCCACACTCGGATGAACTGGCTTGATGACCATAGAGTGCAGGTTAGCCAGAACATGATCACACTCTGATTGCAGGCCACACCACCAGGTTTTGATTGATGGAATACGAAGCTCTTCACCGAGAAGGCATTTTGATAGCTCAGGCAGGAATGAAAGCAAAGCCGGATTTTCCAGTACGCCGCTGCCAAGCGGGTTTGCGACACGGACATTACCTATGCGCACCACATTGGTCAGTCCAGGCACCCCCAGAAAAGAATCTTCACGCAACTCAACCGGGTCACAATAACTATCATCCATGCGCCGCATAATGACATCAACCGGTCGCAGACCTTCGAGAGTGATAAGCCAGACCCTGTTGTCACGCACGGTCAGATCTTCACCTTCAACCAGTGTATAACCAAGATAATTGGCCAGGTAGGCATGTTCAAAATAAGCCTCATTAGCCGGGCCGGGACTTAACAGAACGATGTTCGGTTCATCTCCCTCACGCGGTGAAAGAGTGTTTAATGTATGACGAGTGGTACGAAAAAAGTTAGCCAGTCTATGTGCATGTGAATCTCTGAACAGGCTAGGCAGGACACGTGATATAACCAGCCTGTTTTCCAGAGCATATCCAGTACCGGAAGGCGCCTGTGCCCGGTCACTCAAAACATTAATCTGGCCGTTTGTATCGCGAACCAGGTCTGCTGCGTAAAATGTGAGTGCACGTGACAGCGGCGCTGCCATGTTCGAACAGGGATACAGGAAACCGGGATGTGAATAAAGCAGTTCAGGCGGAATAACACCCTTTTTTATCAGATCACGAGGACCGTAGAAATCCTGTAGCACCAGGTTAAGCAGCTCTGCGCGCTGCATCAGACCGGCTTCGATAATACGCCACTCTTCACTCTCAATCAGCAACGGCACCAGGTCTAATTTCCAGGGCCGCCCCATACCACTGGGATCGCCATAGATGTTATAGGTAACATCATTTTCACGAATCAATCGCCATGCTTCCTCGCGCCGCCCCTGTAGTTCAACGCTGCCGATATTATTCAGCGCATTCATCAGGTAGCGCCAGTGATTGCGAATCCCGCCCTCAGTTGAGTACATCTCATCATGAGAACCCAAAGACGTGTAACCCTTACACAGCCCTTCTGTACCCGAGATTATTGATTCTGCAGCTATATGTTCCAAAACTAACGTCTATAGTGATCAAAAGAAAATGGACTTAACGTAAATATACCCTGTCAGCAGGTGCTTTTATGTCGCAAATCGAGTGTATACGGATATTCATTCGTTGTTTCCTCTGCGGGCGCCTCTAACTTCCCGGGGGTATGGCCTATATTCCTGAAACGTGCAATACGTCGCGATTCAGCCTCGTTAGCATTGACCGGAAATGTTTCTTCATGGCGACCACCAGGGTGCCCTGAATAATAAGTACAGCCTCCTATCGAACGCTGGTTCCAGGTATCCAGAATATCAAACACCAGCGGTGTATGCACGCCAATCGTCGGGTGCAGCCCGGATGGCGGTTGCCATGCCTTAAAGCGAACAGCCGCGACATATTCACCATGTTTCCCTGTCGGTCTAAGTGGTACCCGTCGGCCATTACACGCTACGATATGGCGCTCGCCAGTCATACCGCTTACCTTGACCTGCACACGCTCAACAGCAGAATCAACAAACCTTGAAGTACCCTGTGCCGTGACCTCCTCCCCCAGCACATGCCACGGTTCTACCGCAGTACGAATTTCCAGTTGAATATTATCATAGGTGACATTACCAATATGAGGAAAACGAAATTCCTGGAACGGTAAAAACCATTCCAGTTTCAAGGCATAGCCTGAATCATTGAGGTCGCAGATCACATCGCGAATGTCCTGCCAGACATAGTGCGGCAGCATGAAACGATCATGCAACTCAGCGCCCCAGCGAACCGGTTTCTTTCTGTAGGGCTGCGTCCAGAATCGCGCAATCAGTGAACGTAACAGCAGCATCTGCACAATACTCATGCGAGCATGTGGCGGCATTTCAAAGGCACGGAATTCAACCAGACCCAGGCGGCCGCTGACACTGTCCGGTGAATATAATTTGTCAATACAGAACTCGGAGCGATGCGTATTACCGCTGACATCAATCAACAGGTTGCGCAGTAAGCGGTCAACAATCCATGGTGACGGCGTTTCACCCTGAGGCATATTCTGAAAAGCTATTTCCAGTTCATACAGACTGTCATCACGTGCTTCGTCCACTCGTGGCGCCTGACTGGTCGGACCTATAAACAGGCCTGAAAACAGATACGACAAACCGGGATGATGCTGCCAGTAAGTGACCAGGCTTTGCAGCAGGTCCGGCCGGCGCAACATCGGGCTGTCAGCCGGTGTTGCACCGCCAATGGTAACGTGATTGCCACCGCCGGTACCGGTATGGCGGCCATCAAGCATAAATTTCTCAGTGGCCAGACGTGACAGACGCGCATCTTCGTAAATGGTATGTGTTGTTGAAACCAGTTGTTTCCAGTTATGTGCGGGATGAATATTCACTTCTATAACGCCAGGATCCGGCGTAATAGCAAAACGTTTAAGGCGATGATCATGTGGTGGTTCATAGCCTTCCATAAATACCGGTATTTTCAGTTCAGCGGCGGTGGCTTCAATTGAATGCACCAGGTCGAGGTAATGTTCAAGATGCGTCAACGGTGGTAAAAACACGTAGATATGACCATCACGTGGTTCAACTGAGAGTGCGGTATGAATGACCCGATGCAACTTTTCCGGGTCATCTGTTTCCGTGTCATCGTCTTCAGCATGCTGCTGCTGAATAACGTCGCTGGCCACTGGATTGTTTAAAAATTGGGGTTTGTTTAAAAATTCGCTGTATCGACGCGCAACTTCACCATAAATATCACCCAGCGGTGGTCGCGGTTCAAAGGTGCAGCGCTGCGGGAGTCTTCGTCGCCGCCCGTCCGCGGTGACCACGATCCCGCGGTGCCGGCCCCGGTCCTGGTGGCGGCCTTGACCCTGAGCACCTGCCCATCGCGTAGCCGGCCACGGTCAGGCCAGGGCCTGCCGGCGGCGGTCAGGCGCAGGACCTGCTCCTCGCCCGACCGGCGCCAATCGCCGCTATACGCGCGGGAACTTGTCCTGGGCGGCATCTTCAGGCCGCCCTTGGGCGCCTTCTTGCGCAGCTCGCATGATGTTCCTGACGTAGCCCGCGGCGTAGGCCGACCACAGCTTCTCGTTCTTCACGCTGCTGCCGGTCAGCCGCCAGTAGGCCACACGCTTCCATGAGCCCAGCCAGGCATAGAGGTCGCGCAGCTTGCCGAAGGCCACCTTCTCCTGGTTGAAGGGCGTCTGATCGGCTTGGCCATCGCCGAGGTACTTCTCCGCCCACGCCGGCCAGTTGAAGGGCATGATCTGGTATTCCCGAAGGCGCCCGAGGCCGTGTTGCGGGCGTAGTAGTCCCAGCCTGACTCCTGCCCGGCCATGGCCCACATGAAACACAGCTGCTCGTCGCGGTGCCGGTGGCGATGCCGCCACTCCCAGCCGGGCAGCGAAGCCGAGCGACACGACCACGAAGGCCACGACGACCAGGAGCGTGGACAGGCGACGGGCGGGAGGATGTCGGACGACACGCTCAGAGCCTGTGCCGCGTGGCCGCTCCGGGCAAGGTGACGATGGTTCGGTCCAGAGCCGGACGATTGGGGTCTGATGGGGTCGCTGGGGCGGCTCGCCGCCTCGACCAGACGCACCGCGTGCCGCAGCGGCACATCATCGCTGTCCTCGAACTCGACCGGCGTCAGGCGCAGCAGGTCGGGCGGACCCAGGCGCGTACTGCCGAGCGGCAGGGAGACGGCCTCATGGGCGTGACTC
>CAVYHW010000075.1:0-63989 GCA_963768215.1 uncultured Gammaproteobacteria bacterium | reverse complement strand
CATAATATCCGCCTGCGCACAGTAACCATCAATAAGAAGCTCTTCCTGCTTCTTCTGACTGTTACTGGCATACGGCAGTTTTTTCCAGGCTGTATATGACGACTCATACAGCATCGGCTGCAGGTGCCTGGGAACCATAACACGCATCACTTCACGTAACATATCTGTTGACTGCGTGCGCACTATATTAAGGCGACTGGCAAGGTCAGTTGCTGTGGTACTTTTGCCACAACCTGCTGTACCACCAATCATAAATATCATTGACCGGCCACTGGTAATAAAATCACGCCAGACCAGCCATCGATGTGCCACTGCCGGACCGAATTGTTTCAATTTATGCAACAAACGGTAGGTAAAATAGGCGATATAACTGGATTTAATAATACCGGTCTCACGTTTTATTAAATGTGCATTAACTGTTTCAGCGACAGACTTGGCTTCATCAGCTTTCAGGCCAATGGTCTCCAGACATTTACAATATTCTGATAACGAAAATTCAGTAACCTGACCATCGCTGCTTTCAATCTGTATCATGAAAGGCAATTTGCGTTCTTCATAGCGCTGCACAAGATCAGCCCTGAATGAACGCTTAAGCCTGCTTATGACCATGTTACGAAGCTCATCTGTTGTAATAACAGACGTGTCACCCAGCTCTGATCTAATAGCGGTTGCAAATTCAAGAGCATCATCAAAATTAATCCCTGAATCCTGCAGCGAGCGTATAAGAATGCCCCTCAAAAAGGGTACTCTTGTCATTTCTCCAAGGGTTTCAACCAGAATTTTTGACATTGCGACTCAGTTTCCTAGGGCCTGTTAACACTAATTAAATTGCCGCTGTCGGGGCCATTTTTTTGACCAACAAGACGGAAAGAGTGAAGTGTAGTCATTCTACTCAAACGATTGACAACGCAGTTGGACGGAAAAATGGACCCGACCCTTCGGGTTGTGGTTTAAAAAGTGCCACTCAGCGTTACTCGTCGTTTATTTGGAATAACCAAACTGCTCTCCTCGTGCCTTGATTGACACTTTCTCAATCACAACAGTGATAATTTAATTAGTGTTAACAGACCCTAGATTGTTTATGCATATAAAAATCACAAATTCTATTATATACATTTTGCTTTACTATAAGCAAAAGGCCCTTAACTCAAATCAATTACAAGAGAGTGTAACGCTGGACGACAAAAATAAGGAGTGATAAGCTCAAATGACACCTGCCTCAATATTACAAAATTCTCAATAATGGCAAAAGTATTCGTTGCACATACCCCTGACGGTGATAAAACACCTTTCCTGAAAGGCATTCTGGTGCGTTCACTCGCCAGTATCGACATCCCGTTCGACGAGGCTTATGATCTGTCCCTGTCAATTCGCGATGAAATAAAAAACAGGTCCGAAATTAGCAACAGTGAGTTGCAGGAACTGGTTTCATCAGCACTGGCCAGACGTTATGGCAAACAGGCACAAATGGCATATCTTGCCAGGCACCGGCCTAAATCAGATGTTATCGTACACACTCCGACACGGAGCACAGCTTTTTCTGTTGGCATCATGAGCCATTCCCTGGAAGCTTGCTCAATAAACCCGAAACTTGCACTTGAAGGTGCAAGCAAGGTACTGGCAACCATTCGAAAAACCGGACACAAAGAAATTGATCATAAATCGTTACGCAAGCTTATATACCGCTGTTTGCGCGATCATTGTTCCGAAAAAGCAGCAGACAAATATCTGGCGTGGCGACGTTTCCAGAATTCAGGCATACCTTTAATCATCATGATAGGTGGTGCAACCGGCACGGGTAAAAGCACTATTGCTGCCGAACTGGCATATCGGCTGGATATCTCAAGAACACAATCAACAGATATGATTCGTCAGGTCATTCGCCCTTACCTGCCCAGCCAGATTACACCTACCTTACAATACTCCAGTTTTGAAGCATGGCGAGGACTGCCGCCATTAAGTTCTGCCATACAGGATGAAAGCAACAACAAGGTTATTACCGGCTTTTTGGCCCAGTTATCATCGATGAAACCTGCTATTGAAACAACCCTGCAACGGGCATTTCAGGAAAATGAACACCTGATCCTGGAAGGTGTGCATATTGTTCCTGCCGAGCTCGGTATATGTGATGATGAAAAGGAAGTGGTTTGTATACAGTTTATGCTGGCAACAATGGACAAGAAGTCACTGAAAAAGCAACTAAAGAAACGCATCCGAAAACAAAGCCAATACAGACAATCTGATCATGAAGAGTTTATCGATGAGATCTGGGAACTGCAAACCTGGCTGCTAGAGCTGGCTGACAATGAAAATGTCCATATTGTCCCCAATGTAAATGTAGAAGACACCATACGTGAAATACTGGAAATTACCAGCCAGATTATTATCCAACGTTTTCCGCCTGACTTTACAGCTATTGACAGTAATACCTAAAACTACATTGATAAATATTCAGGCTGTAAAATAAAATGCGCGTAATTATTGTCAGGCATTACAAAACAACCAGTAATGAAACCGAGAAAATCATTGGCTGGGGTGATTCACCACCCGTCAAAGAATGGCGACAGGACATCAACTACGTAAACGATATACTACGCAAATCAAAAATCCATATTGACCACATCTACACAAGTGAACTGCGGCGGGCACGCAATACCGGCCGGTTCTATAGCCATTTCCACAATATCAGCAAAGTCCAGCATTCAATTGCGCTGAATGAAATCAATTACGGAGATATCAGTAAAAAAAGCAAACAATGGGTCCAGCAGCACATTCCTGAATATAAAAAAGACCCGGATTATATTTTCCCAAATGGTGAGAGTTTCAAGCAAATGCAGAAGCGAAGTGTTGCCTATATACTAAAACTTGCCCACAAGCACCCGAAGGATGTCGTTATGATCGTGGTCCATGCGGGAGTTATCCGCGGATTGCTGTGTCATTTTCTTGACCTGGACTATGCTTCAAACCTGAAGCAGCACATAGGCCACCGCTATATTGGTATCCTCGACATTAAGCACAATATCCGTGTTCACTATGAAGAAGCAGGTGTAGAATCAGGATTCATCAAACAGGGGATAATAAAAGTACCGTTTAAAAAATAACCGCCGTCCGCATAGGACTACTGACAGCCATCAAGTTCATTCTCTCGTCAAGGCGCAAAGCAGGCCTAGAAAGACTCTAGCCGTAGCGACCTTCAATATAATCCGCCGTTTCCTTGTGCTTAGGTGTGACAAACAGTTCATCTGTTGCAGTATGCTCAACAACTTTTCCCATCAGCATAAAGATGCACTCTTCACTGGCGCGTCTTGCCTGTGACATATTATGTGTCACAATCAAAATCGTATACTCACCACGCAGTTCCCAGATCAGCTCTTCCACCGCTTCTGTGCCTTTTGGGTCTAGCGCAGAGCAGGGTTCATCCATTAACAGGATACTGGGCTTCACCGGCAGCAGACGGGCAATGCATAATTTTTGCTGCTCTTCGAGTGATAACTCTGTTGCCTTGCGGTCCAGTTGATCTTTTACCTTGTCCCACAATAAAACGGTACGCAGAGCAGATTCAACAATGTCGTCCTGCTCACTGCGACTGCTTGATTTGCCGCTCTGATGGATCTTGTGACCAAACAGGATATTTTCACGAATAGATAAAGGCAGCGGGTTTGGCCGCTGAAAGACCATACCAATCTGTTTACGAACCTGGAGAATCTCAACATTTTCATCATAAATGTTCTGTCCCCTAACATCAATCGAACCTTCAATACGCACATAACCCAGACGCTCGTTGATCCGGTTTACACTGCGCAGAAAGGTGCTTTTACCACATCCGGATGGCCCGATGAGTGATGTAATGATGCCATTTTTAATATTCAGGTTGATATCAAACAGCGCCTGAAATGTGCCATACCACAGGTTCAGGTCAGACGTATGGATTGCATATTCGTCTGTATTTACGTCTTCAATTATCTGGCTTGCATGATTCATATTTTTTCTACAGTATGGTTTCTAATTGTATCTATTCAGCATGTTTATAATTAACCGAATTTACCCTGAATATAATCCAGCGTTTTCTGATGTTTCACATTGCCGTTGAACAGGTCTTCGGTCTTTCCTATTTCGACACATTCACCGTCCAGGAAAAAGGCCGTCCGGTCTGCCAGCCTGCGAGCCTGCTGTACCAGGTTGGTAACAAGGATAATGGTCATCTCAGACTTCAGCTCCTTGAGCACGTCCTCAATACGCATGGTCGTGACCGGGTCAACCGCAATTGAAAATTCATCCAGCATGAGCACTTCAGGTGACTGTGACAATGCACGCGCTATGGTCAAACGCTGTTGCTGACCACCCGATAACAGGCTACCCAGTGAATCAAGCCGGTCCTTGACCTCATCCCATAATGCGGCCCTGGTCAGGCAGCGCTCGACAATGACATCCAGTTCCGCTTTTTCTTTGATGCCAGAAAGCTGTGGCGCCAGTGCGACATTGTTGTATATCGTCATAGGCAACCCGACCGGCAGCGGAAAAACCACACCAATTCGGCTACGCAGGGCATAAATGTTACGGGCTTTACGGATATCATATCCACTAAAAAAAATATCGCCCTTCACCTTCATATTCGAGGTAAACATATCCATACGGTTTATCGCTTTTAGAAACGATGTTTTACCTGCATTGGCAGGGCCGATGATGCCGAATATTTCATGCTCTCTGACATCCAGCGTGACATTTTCAATGGCCGGGTCATCACCGTAATAGATAGAAACATCTCTGACATCAAGCTTGATCGGTGCTTCATTCATTTTGGCTTCGTTCATTTGCATGTCTGTAGTCTCATTAGCCGCTTCGGCAGTGCTTACCATTTTTTCTTACCACGCAGATGCATACGGAATGCGATAGACAGGCTGTTCATGATAAGTACCATGCCAATTAACACCAGTGCTACACCGTAAGGCAAAGCTTCCGGTACGTTCGGGACCTGGGTTGATACCACGAACAAATGCAACGACAGTGCCATGGTCTGATCAAACACACTCTGTGGCAGAAATGGCAGAAAGAATGCCGCGCCAGTAAACATGATAGGCGCCGTCTCACCCGTGGTGCGCGAAACTTCCAGAATAACACCCGTCAGAATACCACTGACCGCATTTGGCAACACCACACGCCTGATGGTCTGCCAGCGCGTTGCGCCCATATTCCAGCATGCCACACGAAATGCCTGCGGTACCGCCTGCAAGGATTCACGGCTGGCAACAATAACAACCGGCATGGTCATAATCGCAAGCGTCAGGCTGGCGGCCAGTATGCTGGTACCAAAACCGAAAAAGATAACAAAGGCGCCTACACCAAACAGCGCATGCACAATAGAAGGAACACCCGCAAGATTGATAATGGCGAGATTGATAATACGTGTCAGCCAGTTGTCCGGTGCATACTCACTTAAATAAATTGCCGCAGCCACGCCTATCGGTACCGATACCAGCAAGGCAACAGCAACCAGCCAGATGGTTCCAAATATCGCCGGGAAAATCCCGCCTGCGGTCATACCGTCTGTAGGGCTCGAGAACAGGAAATCTACCGAGATCATACTGCCACCCTTATAAACAAGCATACCCAGTATGATTGTCACTGGCAGGATGAGTAACAGTGTCATTGTCATGAACAACAACTGATACAGTTTCTGATTTTTCTGATTGCGTTTATTGATCTCTGAAGTTTTAAACATAATTTACTACCAAGTTTTAGCCCTTGCGCACATCACGAATAATCAGGTCCGCAGTCATGTTAATCACGAAAGTTATCAGGAACAGGAAGATACCGATGGTAAACAGTACGCCATAGTGAGGCGAACCGACGGCAGTCTCACCCAGCTCAGCGGCGATGGTTGCAGTTAAGGCGCGCACTGAATCGAAAATACTGCCCGGCATATTTACCGAGTGACCGGTGGCCATCAACACCGCCATGGTCTCACCAAAGCCACGACCTACACCCAGCAACACAGCACCTAACAGGCCGTTTTTGGCGGCAGGCAGTACAACCTTGAAAATCACCTGCCAGCGTGTGGCGCCCATCGCTTCTGCAGCTTCACGATAAGTGTCTGGAACTGCTTTCAATGCATCCTCGGCGATGGATGCCATAATGGGCGCCGCCATTAAGCCGAGAATAATACCGGCATTAAGAATATTAAGCCCAACCGGCACATCGAACACAGCAATGATCAGCGGGTTCATAATTGACAGGCCGATAAAACCCCAGACAACTGAAGGGATCGCTGCCAGCAGCTCTACCAGCACCTTGAGGGATTCACGTGTTTTACCACTGGAAAATTCACCGATATAAATGGCCGCACCTAATGCGAACGGAATAGCAACCACCATTGCCAGGCCGGTGACACTGGCCGTACCGGCAATAAGCGCAAGAATACCATACTCCGGGTCGTCTTCATCGCTGGGTGACCAGTACTGGGAAGTGAAAAACTCAGTGAAATCCATGTCGTGAACAACAAAACCCATGCCTTCCTTCGTGATAAAAACAAATATCCCGATGATGAATATAATGGCTGATATACCGCTAATAAAGACCAGCGTTTGCATGAGTTTATCGATATACCAGTCCATGGTGCGGCGATCATAATTATCGTGTGCAGTTTGTGTATTGGCCTTACCCATCTTAGGACGCATCCTCTCCGCGCAACAGAACCATCAGGTCTTTTATACGTACCGAAAGCTCGCGATGTATATTTTCATACGCCTGCTCATCACAAACACAACCTTCCGGTACAGAGGCCAACTTCCAGGTTATCGATGTTGTATTAAAAGGAGGGCTTTGAATATAAGCGCTAACAGGCGCCTGCAAACTGACAATAATATGGAAGCCGCCCAATTGAATAGGAGTCAGTTCGTTTGCCCTGAGTTCAACATTAGTCGTTGGCATACCGTGCCCATCCATATATTCCAGCAGCCCTGCTGACAAATTTGCGGCCGGCTTAACACCAGCCACACTAAGATAAACACCGCTTTCAGGAAAATGTTTGCGGGCAATGGCTTCAGCCATCTGGCTGAGGCAACTGTTGTCATCATCAATAAACAAAATGTGATATACCTTGCTGGCCTTGCCCTCTCCCGCAACGGTAAAAACTGTCTGCTCACACAGGTTTTTTGCCTGATCAGCAATTCTTTCAAGCCGGTGATAAACAGAAAATACCGCAAATTTTTCCTTTAGTGGCAAGTTTAACTTCTCATCACACAATCCCTGATATAAACCGGCCACGGTATTGGTTACCTGGGATGCCATGGCAATCGTGCCTTTAGCCAGTTCAACGTTGTCCTCTTCGAATGAAGTAACTGCCTGTTTCAACATCAACTGAACTTCACTTGCCAGTAATTCGATGCCAAGAGTGAAACTCTTATCTAGCTCAACGTCCATCTGCTTCAATTCACGACTGATAGTTACCGCATAATCACCGATACGCTCCAGTATGATATTGATCCGTATCACCGATGAAATCAGACGCAAGGGACCGGCACTGGGTAAATGCACGGCCACGAAGCGATGACACAGAGCGTCGATTTCCCGCATCTTCCGGTTGATAGGGCCGTCACCGAGTATGGTCGCACTGGCAAGTTCATCATTTCCGCTCAATAGTGCATGGACCGAGTTATTTACCGCGATCTCCACCCAGCCTGCCAGTTTGCTGACTTCACTGCGTATATTATCCAGGTCATTTTCCAGACGTTCTTCGTAATGCGACATAATTTACCTACTTTACCTTGTGTATAAATCAAGTGTATGATTGCTGTAACGCGTGACGTTTAGTTTACATACAACGGAGTTCGTTTAACATCCATGTTAACGAATTTTATCCCGCCTGCATACAAACAGCTCAAATTCAGCGACCTCAACCATGCCTATTTACACGGATGACAGCAAAAGTACTCCGTTATTTACACTCAACCGACGTCGTTGGTGCATATCCCTTTTTATAAATAATACACTGTCCTACATCGCTTAAGATCCAGTCAAGATAATCTTTGATATCACCTTTTGGCTCACCATTGGTGTACATGAACAATGGGCGTGCAACCGGGTAACTGCGGTCAACGGCTGTTGGCACACTTGGGTTAACGCATTTAGCGCCATCTTTACTGATACAGGCCATTTTTACGTGTTCATTAGCGTAAGCCAGTCCACTGTAACCAATGGCGCAGGCTGTATGCTCAACCAGGTCGACAACATCTTTTGAGCCATGCATATCAAGGGTGCCAGATCGGTATTTACCTTTCCCCAGAATTGCCTTTTTAAAATAGACATAGGTACCGGAGTTGTTCTGGCGGCTAACTACGACAATCTTATCACTGTTACAACCAGGAACCTTGACACCCAGGTCAGACCATTTACGCGCCTTTCCTTCACGGCCATATATGTCCTTCAGCTGTGCAAAGGAGAGTTCATTAATCGGATTATTTTTATGAAGAAAAACAGCCAGCGCGTCATAACCGACAACATGTTCAACCGGGTTCTGGCCGCCCTTCTTTGCCAGCTTAACTTCTTTTTCTTTCATCTTACGGCTGGCATTCGCGATATCGACGGTACCATTAATCATGGCAGCAATACCCGTGCCCGAACCACCACCTGAAACCGCGATAGCAACTTCTGGTTTCACTTTCTGATATTCCTCTGCCCATGCCTGTGCGACATTAACCAGAGTATCAGAACCTTTGTTCTGAAGAACGGTACGTGCATGTGCTGGCTGAACAGTTAAAAAGGCTGCAATCAGTAACGTTGCTACTGGCATGGATATGGTCTTCATTCGTTAACTCCTGAAATATTTAAACTATTGTTGTTAAACAGGTTTACCTCTGTTGCAATAAGCAGATATCAGAGCATTGCATAATATACATACCACGACTGTGTTTTCGCTGCTTAAGCAGATTGAACAAGCAGATAATATCAGCAGAATATTACAGAATTGTTACAGAATATGACTAAATCGTTACACTGCTGGATTATACACGAATGTAAAAAAACATTATTAGAATAATTTATTTAAATCAAACCTTAAAATATATTATACCCCGTAAAAAAACAATAAAATATGTCATCATAGAGACATTTTATATACGTTTTCCAAGTTTTTTTTTCATAAATCAGGGTCAAGAAGAGATAATGATAGAGAATATTGCAGGTCGTAATAAGCAACGGGCATCACGCCATCTATTGAGAAAGAAGACCTTCAACAAACTGAATAGCCTCCGGCGATGACCATTCCTCTGTACCAACAATACGACTGATAATTTTTCCATTGCGATCGATCAAAAAACTGGTAGGCATGCTGGATACTTTATACAGGTCACTCACCTTGCTTTCCGGGTCCAGCAAGATGGGAAAACTCAAATCGAGTAATTTTGAAAATGTTTCAATCCGTCCTTTAGATCCTTCGTCAACAGAGACAGCGGCAATCACCAGACCCTGTTCTTTATATTTCTGCCACAGTGTTTCCATTCCCGGCATTTCAGCGCGGCAAGGCATACACCAGGTAGCCCAGAAATTAAGCAGCACGATCTTGCCCTTATAATCTTCCAGGCCAGTATTTCCACCACGCAGATTTTCTGAGACAAAATCCGGCGCAGTATGTCGAGCAACCTCAGGCACAACAAATAAATCGGCCAGCGGTGCTGTTGCCTGAACTGCTCCACTCAACATAAACAATAACGGAAAAATAATTTGTTTTCTCATGAAAGTTTTCTTCGTTTCCGTTACTTGCTGACGCTACGTCTAACGTGACCTTTCCGCAAGTAGGCGAGTAGCAATTCAGTTTCTTTTTCCGTCAACGGTGGTACACCAGCCTGCTGCATTCGTTGCTGCATGGTCACAAGTATTAATTTCCATTGATTTGGTCTCAGCATACCCGGCTCCGGAAGCTGATGACACATCTGGCACCTGCCTGTCAAACAGACTTTCTGCATAGACGGCTCTTTCACTGCCTGTCATTTCCTCTTCTGTCTGCTCTGATGAGCTTTGTTTCTCATCGGCCTGTGCAACCTGCAAAAAAGACACCGGCAAAATCAAACAGATGAAAATAATCTGAATCATTTTCATGGCAGTGCCTGCAATGTTTCGCTGAGCTTTACGCCGTCCTTGTAATCTTCATTCATCCTGACAATGTTGCCTGCACTGTCTATAACAACGGTCGTACCCATGGATGCCTGGTATAAATCAGTCACAGCCTGATCGGTGTCAACCAGCGTTTCAATGCTGCCATAACCGCTAGACTGTTGCGCATTACGAGAGGCTGAAACCGAACCACTCACATAATCGACAAGAAAGAAACTAACTGCGGGAAAATTTGGCATAACATTGGCACGCATATGGCTCATGTGACTATCACAGACAGGACACCACATATGTGAAATAAAGCACTACGCCAGTGACACCCGGCTTTGAAAGCTCATCATAGAGGCCACGAGCTGTTACCAAGTGTATCCAGAACCTCTACTGGAAAATCAGGTGCAATCTGTCCAACATTTGTCCCAATAGTTCCCGCCTCAACAGACTGGCCGGTTATCATCACCTGAAGGAAGCAGGTCATCGGTTATACCATCACATCCTGCCATGCCCAGTGAAGCGCCAAGTATATACGATTCGCATAATCAATCTAGCGGAAAACATGGCTAACCCCCAGTGTCAAAATATCAGTGACGGGAAAATTCTGGCCCTGACCATCTTCCGGAAAGGCATGAATAAAGGTGAGTTTATAGACCCAGTCACGATTCATCGTAGAGTAAGCCAGTATCGCACCAACCGAGTTCTTTTCCATCTCGCTGGTAACATCATGGCCGACCATCGATACTTCCCTGCATCTTCCTGCAGGTGTGAATAGGAAAGACTAAAAGTCATGGTATCCATATTATCGAGGAAGTGAGTGTAACCAAAAGTTGCAGTGCCCAGCATCCTGTCACCCAGCTCCTTTTTATAAGGTTCGACATAGTTACCGTATTCACGATTAACATCCCGCTCAAGATATTTACCATAAGAAAACAGCAGTGAAGCGTTCCACGGATAAATGGTTTTATCGAGCAGGATGTTGCCGTCAAGGCGATAAAATCCTCGCCCGGTAATATCAAAACTGTTTTCCACATTATCATAGGGTGAGATACCTGTCGGTACGGTTAAAGCCAGACCGAAGTAAGCAGCGGGAACCAGGTCTTTCCAGTCTCGCACTTTCCACACACACTTGATGCCATCGAAGGCTTCATAGGTCAGGCCCAGTGTCATATCCCCCAGTCCATTGGTATTGGATGACAAACCGGCATACTGGTTACTGTTCCACACATAAGGCGCAACAATAGCGGCCTGCCAGCGCGGCGCCAACCGATGGGCATAACCAAAATTCAAACGATACTGGTTAAGATCAGAACCCGGCGGATCATTCCGATAGATTACCATCGCCATCCCAGAAACCATCATAACTCTCCACGTCCAACGCAATATTGATCATCGACTTGGAGAACTTGGGCAGAACCAGCGAGGTGGCAGAACCACCGCCACAACAGGAGGCAGACCATGCTGACGAACTGAACAAAAAAGTGGCCCCCATAAGGAGGCCACAGAATACCTGCATCGAAATGCAGGGGTGAGATATTCTTTTTTCACATTAACAGCCTACATGCTCATGCCGGGGGTTACTGTGAACGTCTGGTAATCATTAACATCAACTTCTCTGATTAAACCATTTGTAGTTTTCATTTCATCAACAACAGTATCGTCAATAGTTAACTCTGATCCTGATCTGATCTTCCACACCATCAGTTAATGTCAAACCAGTTGCAGTCCAGACGCCATTACCACCGTCTGTTGCTAGAGTCCAGCTAGCACCATCATCATCAGAAATTTCAACTGTTGCATTAACAAGTGTATTACCACTTAGCATGCTGTTATCAAATACAGCAGGGAAATTCATCATGGTTTCCTGAGCAGCAACAAAGACAGAAAAATCATAAGATCCCATACCACCTGTCAGGCTATCTTTAAACATGAAATAAGTACGACCAACCATAGTGCCGGTCATCATAGACATGATTTTATCATCAACACCTTTAAGCCTGACCTGAGCTGTATCGCCCATTGCCATCATTACTGTTGGATAAAAATGCGCTTCTTCACCAGCAACCATAAATTTCAGGTCCCAGTATCCCCCCATTGCGGTAGGCATCAAATAGTAAAGTGTAACGTTATATAAGCCACCACCAGCAGTCTTCAATTACAGCAGGTGTCGGCATTGGCGTACTATGCTTATGAGTACCAAGCATATTCATCACCGGCATCAGCATAGTTGTAAGACCCGTTGCATCACTACCATCACTACGATTGGTAACATGGATCTGGAAGGTAGATTTACCATTGACGGGAGCCATCGAACCTGTCGAATATATAATCAACCCGGTAACTGGTTGTTAACGCCACTTTGGCAAATGGAATATCGCCAAACTCGTTATTATCAAGCTCTGTCAAATTATTAGGATTGTTTTTGAAATTTATCAGCGCCATTGCAAAGCGATTTTGAATATCCGCTTCAAGCGTAGAGCCGGTAGTCCCTATAGCAACAGCACCAGAGGCATCAACCCCATCCAGCTTATCATCAGATAAATCCTGAGCCAGAGCGGCAAACAATTCAAACTGATCATCCTGCGATAAACCCAGGTCCATAGCCAGCTGACTGAATGCAGCGGCACGGAAACCTGCCAGTGTAGATTCCATGCAGTTTCATCCGCTGCTGGAGCCGTTGTTGCATCTGCAGGAGTAACTGACATATCCGGTGTATAACCAAATGCACTAGCAAAAGCATCCTGTGCCTGGGTCATAGTTTTACCATGATCCATAACAAGATTTGCAATAATCGCTGATCCCGGTGTTGCTGATACACTGCTGCCATTGCTTAATGAATTAGCTGATGCATAAGCATACATTTCACCAGCCGTTCCAGAATTGCCGGTTGCTTCATCAGTAAATGTACCGCCTGTAGATTTAACAATCAGGTCCTGAGCCAGGCTGGCATTTGGTATGCTTAATGTGTACTTACCAGCAGCATCGGTTTTTACAGGGCCTGCCACAACATTGCCATTAGCATCTACGACACTGACGTCCGCACCATTAACCGGTGCCGCAACAATAGTGCCGCTGATACTGGCATCGTTAGAGCTGCCACTAGAACCACCGCAGGCAACAAGTAAAACTGTCACGCCAACCAGCGTCAATTTTAATACTGTCCTAATAATCGATATATGTTTCATGCTTTCTCCACACTTTATTTATTTTACTTAATAACATCTATAGCAATAAACGCGCCAATTATTTAGCCATGTAAATTCAAAGAGTTACAAAAATACTCAACTTAAAAGTGCGTGATATAACACAGCTTGTAGAGTTTGTTTACAGAATTGAATAAGCTTGCTGATGCGGTATTTTGAACTGCCATGCAATCTTGATAATTCAAGACGATAGTACTTATATTTAATTTTTGTTTTGATGCCGTGGCGATTGTTACAAAAATGAATTCAATATCTCATTATTAATGTTGAAGTAATAAAAGAAAATTAAGCAGAAAATACAACAAACCCGCAACAAGCTGACTGCTACATCATCTGAAAGTAAAATGCGTCACTTAAGAGACATATATAAAGATTACATACTAGCCAGGCGTCTTTCACGCTTTTAAGGAATAAGATAAACTGACTTTGTTGATACTTGCAACAATTCACTACTGTTTTCATCATCAGGAGAATTACTCGCCATGTTATTTGACAACCCGACAATCAACACCATCCTCGTTATCCTGTTGTTCGTATGTATCTGGGTATACGTCCTGAGGTTGAACACACATGCCACGAAAACACTGGTTCAGCAGGTGGCCAGGCAGCAATCCAATATCAGGCAAAATGATGAGGTCCGCTCACTCTGTCGCGCCATACATTACCTTCATCCAACAATACATGCCGGCATTGATTACATCGTTAAGGAAGGAGGCCCTGGAGAGGGCGCTTTTATTGAAGAATGGTTTAATTCCACTGTACCCCAGCCAAATCCCGAAGAACTTGAGCAGGCATTGAAAACGATCTCTGGTATTGATCCGACGAAGGACCATGCCGCCCAGCGTCTTAAAGAATATCCCAGTGTAGGGGACCAGCTGGATGCTGCCTACAAGGCGCGCCGGGGTGATCATTCAGAACAGATCAGGCTGGATACTCTAATCAGCCAGGTCAAAGAAAAATACCCGAAATCGGATGAGAATCTCTGATAAAAGGTCAGCTGATTGTCCGTCAGATCCTGACGGACTGATACACATAGCTGTTTATTTTGTAATGTTGAGTTTCCCTACTCAGCCTGGACTTTCTATTTAGAAGGTATATTGCGTACCCAGAGTAAACACAAGATCAGTTTCCAGTTGCGGGCCGTCCAGTTTCTGATAAACAGGTGCACCCACTTCAGCAGCAAGACGCAGACTGGTTAATCCAGGCGGAACGAAGTTGATACCAACGAGCGTATCAACGCGTGTACCAGCGCGACGGTTTGGATCGGCCGTTGGCACCTAGTCGGCATCACGTCAACTTAGTATCAGCGCCATCGATATTGTCCCAGTCCAGTGCTTTCAAACGAAAAGAAAGGCTGGTTGATTTCGATACCTTTTTAGCAGCCCATGCAGTCGCCTCCAGTTTGTTACCTAGTGTGTACCCATTATCATTTTCACCCGTTCTGAATGTGTACAGACCTTGCGCTCCCCACGACCAGTTATCGTAGGTTTGCACAAAAGTCAGACCCGGTGTGAAATCCCAGGTTCCCGAACCCAGCTGCATGGGATAAGGCAAATGCGCATTACTGGTAGGCGTTGGCATAGTTGGCAGGTCATCTTCCTCGTCAATCGACCCGGTCGGTGCATTGACAGCAAAGTTAAACAGGAAATCAGTTCCAGGTTTAGCAAACAGACCATATATTGCCGCCAGTTTTACATCACCAATGCCACTAGACTCTGTCGTAAACTCAAGTCCGTTAGGCATAGGCATATGTCTGAGGTGGTCCATAGAGATGGATACGTATGGAACCATTACCATTAAAGTAAGCTTGTCTGATGGTGCATACATAGCTCCAAGCATATGCATATCCATGTCCATCGCCAGTGGGCTGACCATATAACCTGTCAGAGGCACATCAACATGGTCTGTACCAGTTCGGTTGCCTTCCATGTCCATAGACATAAAACGGTAACTTATCATGTGTTCGCCTTCACGCATCAGGTGATCACCCATAACGCCAATCGGTGCGTGACTATCAGGTCTGCTGTGATCATGACCAGAGTGATTAGCATGACTAACATGTCTACTATGGTCATGCTCGTCAGCATGAGCATATTGCGAGGAAGATAAAGACAGCACTGCCATAATGATCAGTGCATTAAACTGAACAGCTTTCATAGTTACTCCAGTGTGATTCATTATTATTCAGGTTATATCCTGGTTTCCACGTCAGCTCTGAAACAGACAGGGACAAAAACTTAGTTTTAAGTATTATAGATGCACTGTTTGAAATCACACACCTCATAGATAATCCATCACTGCTGTCCCGTTAACTGTCAGAGACATGGATTGGGCACATCCAGCAATGACCATCACCCGCTTGGATGCGGGTGTTGAGCCACCATGGATGGTCCAAGATTAATCAACATGGGGCGTGGCATTGGTGGGTATACCCAATTCATGTCTCGATTGAGATTAATGCTGATTTTGTTAACTGCATCAACATCTGCTGGAAATGATATTTAAAGTTAACGGGACAGCAGTGATAATCCATATAAATCACCTATTGCGACGAATGCAATAATTCTTCATCGAAGTTCTGCAAGTACCTGCTCCATCATATGCAAGGCCTGACCGTGATAGCCACCGCCAAATATATTCAGGTGATTAATGATGTGATAAATATTGTAAAAAGTTTTGCGTACTGCAAAACCATCATCCAGTGGAAATGCATTTTGATAACTGGCATAAAAGTCCGCATTAAATCCGCCAAACACATAGGTCATGGCAAGGTCGGCTTCCCTGTCACCATAATAAAATGCGGGATCATAAATTACCGGCGTGCCATCTTTTAAGCCAGCGACATTGCCACCCCATAAATCACCATGCAACATTGAAGGCTTTATTTCCCTGCCGGTGAACAGTTTAGGCATCTCAATGAGTAACTTCTCGCCAAGTGATTGCAGCGCCCCGCCATAACCATTCTCTGCCGCCAGCTTTAGTTGGAAACCAAGGCGCTGCTTAGACCAGAAAGCTATCCAGTTACTGTTGCAGGTATTGTCCTGAAACGTGGAACCGATAGTGTTATTTATTACCCAGCCAAATTGTTCCGCTGTTACATGGTGCATTGCCGCCAACTGTTCAGCTAACACATTCTGATTCACTCGCCCGCCCATATCAAGATATTCCAGTACTATATAACTTTGTGACTGGTCATCGCCAAAACAAACAGGCCGGGGAACTTTTATAGTGTTGCTTGACGCCATTTCATGCAAGCCCCTGGCCTCTGCTTCAAACATGTCCTGCCGTCCCGAGCGATTAGTTTTAACAAAATATTGTGTACCATCATCACCAGTCAACAAATAAGCAGCATTGATGCTGCCACCGGCCATAGTTTGCTGTTGTTTGACTGAAAAGACCTGCCCGGTCGTTTGCTCAATATGCTGAATGATAGATTGCCACTGTTTCATTTTGATCTCATCTGATTACACGAAGGCTTCACGATAGAAATTGGCCTGTTAATCGGCTTTGCTCTTAAACAACTGTTTTAATCACTAAGCAACTGTTATTTGTTAACAAATACCTGTGTTTTACACAAGGTATATTAGAGAACTCTAATCTGCTATCTTTTTTTCTAAAAAAGCATGTGTCAAACATCAAACAGATAATTATTATTATATAAACCATTGATTTACATAGAGAATATAATAATGCTCAAAAAGCAACCAAACTAACAAAAATACTATTTTTATAGAGTGAAAAGAGTTATATTTTTTTCTTTTCCACAGTGTTATCCACAGAATTTGTGAGTAACTCGCCTTTTATATGGTATTTTAATGACTTATAAACCTTAACCTAGAATATTTATTAAGATATCTTATTAAACTAAAAGCATTAATACTTTAACAGTGAAGACTTATACACATCACTAAAATCATATATTTTTTTCCGGGTCAACCCTGTTTTTTATTCTATTATTATAGAGTCAGTTTCTGCAACATATTGATTAAAATGAATTTAAATATGAAAAAAAAATTACACATTTTTTACAAAAAAAAGACTAGCCAAAAATATTTATTTCTGCTAATCATTATTTCCACAGAGTTATCCACAGGATCAGTCCAGTGTCAGGCGACTTATCCACAAGCTAAAAACATTCCGTAGATGATTCTTATAAGTCCGGTCGTATTTTGCAGTAAAATCAGCGTTTATTAACCTTCGCGCGCAATAAAAAAGCTGTCAATGCCACTTGAAATATCTAAGCAACGCCTTGTTAAAGTGGCAGTTCCCTGTCCCTTATACAAAACTTTTGATTATTCCCTGCCCCCCTCGCTGTACAATAAAAACATTCAACAAGGCATGCGTGTTCGTGTGCCTTTTGGCAGACAAAAACTGATTGCCATTATTATTGAAGAGGTACAGAGCACTGAGGTACCGGCAAACAAACTCAAATCGATAATTGCTGTGTTAGATGATCATAGCCTGCTCAATAGCGATATTCTTAAATTATTATTCTGGTCGGCAAAATATTACGTTCACCCTCTGGGAGAGGTTTTACACACCGCGTTACCTGTGTACCTGCGCAATAACGACGATGCCACACCTTCACTCACACAATACTGGCGTATCAAACGCACACAAACCATGACACAGGATGATATCCTGAAAACGCTTAGCAAGGCACCCAAACAGCTTCAGCTATATCAGCTACTGCACAATGCTGACATTGGCGCAGACAACGGCATGGATGCAGAAACATTAACTTCACTCACTGAAAACTGGCGTGCGCCTGTAAAGGCTTTACTGAATAAAGAACTTATTGAAAGCTTTGTAAAACCGGCACTATTAACAAAGCAAAACAAAAACATCCGCAATCTTAAGTTAAACAAAGAACAAAAAGACGTCATAAATAACATTGAATCACACAGTCATCAACATGCAGTTCATGTCATTAACGGCATTACCGGCAGTGGTAAAACAGAAGTATACCTGGCGCTTTGCAAATCAAAACTTGCTGATAATAAACAGGTATTAATTCTGGTACCCGAGATCGGTTTAACTCCACAATTAACACAACGTTTTCTTGAGCACCTGGATACCTCTATTGTGGTTTTACATTCAGCAATGAACGACAGGCAACGTTATGCTGCATGGCACGCTGCTGCCTCCAGTCAGGCCCGGTTAATTATTGGCACCCGCTCATCAATTTTTACGCCACTGCCAGAATTAGGCTTAATCATTGTCGACGAAGAGCACGATAGCAGTTATAAACAACAGGATGGTTTTCGATACAATGCCCGTGACCTGGCCATCCTGCGCGCAAAAAACAACAACATCCCGATTGTCCTTGGATCGGCCACAGCTTCGCTGGAAACCCTGAACAATACAAATGAACAGCGCTACGAGGCACATTTTATAAAGCAACGCGCCAATAAAAGACCACTACCACGGATTGAATTAATCAATTTATGCAATCAAAAACTGCATGAAGGCATGGCGGAAACTCTACTCTCAAAAATCGGCCAGCATCTGGATCAGCAGGGCCAGGTGCTGTTGTTTATTAATCGACGCGGTTTTGCCCCGTTATTAATGTGTCACGATTGCGGCTGGACCACAAACTGTTTGCGCTGTGATGCACACATGACTTTTCATAAACGGCGCAATCAATTACATTGCCACCATTGCGGCTCGCAGCGTGCTGCACCGGAGCAATGTGAAGAATGTGGCAGCACCAATATACTGGCCATCGGTGCAGGCACTGAACGCATTGAACAGTATTTGCAAAATACTTTTCCCAACACCCATGTCAGCCGGATTGACCGCGATACCACCCGCAATAAAGGCAGCTTGCAGGACAAACTGGACAAAGCACATAGCGGCGAAAGCGGCATACTGGTAGGGACACAAATGCTGGCAAAAGGCCATGATTTTCCCAACATGACACTGGTCTGCATACTGGACACCGACCAGGGCTTATTCAGCGCAGATTTTCGTGCGGCAGAACACCTGGCACAATTAATCACCCAGGTTTCAGGCCGCGCCGGCCGTGCAGAAAAACCCGGGGAAGTATTGATTCAAACACACCACCCTGAACACCCTCTATTACAGACCCTTTTACACAAAGGTTATCCAGCGTTTGCAGATGCTGCACTAAAAGAACGGCAGGCAGCAGGATTACCACCCGCCAGCCACCTGGTTATACTTCGCTGTGAATCAGTCGACTCCAGCGCAGCACAGACTTTTCTAAACCAGGCCGTTGAATATACGCAACAGCTCGATAAAACTGGTGTCGATATTTTCGGCCCGATACCTGCCCCCATGGAAAGACGCGCCGGACGATTTAGATACCAGCTCATGCTGCAATCCAGACACAGAAAACCATTACATCAATTTTTAAGCTGCCTGGCGCCGCAACTGCAGCAACTGCCAGCCGCTCGAAAAGTACGCTGGTCAATTGATGTTGATCCATACGACACGTTTTAAAGAAAGTTGGCAGTCGTCGGTTGGCAGTTATCAGTTAAAAGCGAAAAACTGTTTTAAAATTACTGCCAACTGCCAACTGCTAACTTTTAACGTCTCTTTCCGTATAATCGCACTCCTTGAAACACACGAAGACCAAACGAAGACAGTCCCTTGAAAGAAATAATAGAGTTATTACTTAATCAGGCGCTGGACCAGCTTATTGCTGACGGGCTGATTGAAGCAAAACCGGCACTGCAAATCACACGCACCAAGGATGCGGCACATGGTGACTTCACCTGTAACATAGCCATGATGCTGGCCAGGCAGGCCGGAAAACCGCCGCGTGATGTAGCACAGACGGTTATTGATGCCATTTATGATAACGATAACATTGTAAAAATCGAAATAGCCGGTCCGGGTTTTATAAACTTCTTCCTGGCACAGGAAAGCACCTTAAGTATCATCAAGGATATCCTGGACAAAGGTTATCGCTTTGGTGAAAGCAATGCCGCAAATAAGCAAAAGGTGCAAATCGAGTTTGTCTCAGCTAACCCTACCGGCCCGTTACACGTTGGTCATGGTCGCGGCGCAGCCTATGGTGCGACATTAGCTTCACTTATGCGCGCTGTGGGTTTTGATGTTGACTGCGAATACTACGTTAACGATGCGGGCCGCCAGATGAATATCCTGGCGACCAGCATCTGGTTACGTTATTTACAGATAAGCGGCATCGACATCACTTTCCCCAGCAATGGTTATAAAAGCGAAGAATATATTTACGATATCGCACGCAGCCTCATACAGCAGCATGGCAATGCCTTCATAAAAACGACAGACGCTGTGATGCAGGACATTCCCGCAGACGAAGTCGATGGCGGCGACAAGGAACAGCATATCGATGCTTTAATCGAACGCGCCAGGACTTTACTCGGCGATGAAAACTACGACATCATTTTTAAGGCCGGGCTAAATTCTATTGTTGCAGACATTCGTGAAGATCTCGAAGAGTTTGGCGTGCATTATGAAAACTGGTATTCAGAACAGTCTCTTGCCGATCGCGATTTAATAAACAAAGCGGTTAAACAGTTACAGCACACGGGCCATGTTTATGAACAGGATAACGCACTGTGGTTTCGCTCAACCGACTTCGGTGACGAAAAAGACCGTGTTGTTGTTCGCGATAACGGACAGGCCACCTATTTTGCCTCAGACATTGCCTATCACATCGATAAATTTGAACGTGGCTACGAGCGCGTTATTAATATCTGGGGTGCAGATCACCACGGTTATGTTCCCCGTGTAAAAGCTGCACTAAACGCCCTGGGCAAAGACGAAGATAAGCTCGAAATATTGTTAGTACAATTTGCAAATTTATATCGCCATGGCGAACGTGTGCAAATGTCTACCCGCTCAGGCTCATTTGTTACCTTAAGGGAATTACGTGAAGAAGTCGGCACCGATGCGGCGCGCTTCTTTTATGTGATGCGTAAATGCGAACAGCATATGGATTTTGACCTGGACCTGGCAAAGTCACAAAGTAACGACAACCCGGTTTATTACATACAATACGCACATGCCAGAATTTGCAGTGTTATTGCACTGCTGTCAGACAAACAGTTCAAACACGATATTGAAAACGGTCAGAAATATTTAAACCTGTTAACTGAAAGTCACGAAACCGACCTCATCAGCAAACTGGATGCGTATGCAGATGTTGTCCATAAATCAGCATTTAATGCCGAGCCACACTTGCTGGTGCATTACCTGCGTGAACTGGCAACCCTGTTGCATTCTTATTACAATGCACACCCGTTTATTGTTGATGAAAATAACTTACGTGATGCACGTTTCAATTTAATTAGCGCCACAAAACAGATACTGCATAATGGCCTGACATTACTGGGCGTAACTGCGCCGGTAAAAATGTAAGCTAACCCGGATATTTCACAGGAACGCTCCAAATTTCACTTAACACTATGATTGTTATAATAAATGGCAGTATATTAAAAAAGTACACTATGTATCCGACAACGCTATGCAGTTTTTGGAAATATATCCGGGTTCATGAACCCCGTTCCTGATAATTAAAAACTTACCAGTAAATGCCAAGAGACTACAAATCACGTGCTGCACGAAAGCAGAAAAAATCATTGCCTGGCTATGTCTGGCTGTTATCAGGTCTTGCTATTGGCCTGTTTGTTGCCTTTATCATATACCTGGACAAACAGCCTGAAAGTACGCAGGACTTTGGCAGTGCTGTCCAGCAGGAACTGAAAAAGCTAAAACAGCAGGCAAAAAAGAAAACCACGACAGAAACTGAAACCACAGCAACAAAACAACAGAAGTTTAATTTCTATACCATATTACCTGAACTTGAAGTCCTCATTCCAGAAAGTGAAACCCGTCCACCAGACACGGCAGCGGAAAGTAAAAATCAAACAAGATCCAAAGACACTAGTCATCTCAATAATAAACAATACGTACTCCAGGTCGGTTCATTTCAAAATCTCAACGATGCTGAGAAATTAAAAGCCAATCTGGCCTTTTTAGGACTTGCAGCCAATATTCAGCATGTGACCGTTAATAAACAGGCATGGCACCGGGTACGGACCGGACCCTACAAAGATAAACAGCAGTTATATAAAAATCAAAAAATACTAAAACAAAATGACATTGATGCTATTTCAATGGAACTAAAGTAATAAAGTCCCGACCGGTCCTAATGGCCCTTACTTAAGAGAAGTACGTTTTTATACTGTCATGCGAAGAATGAAGCACTAATTTTTCCAGGAGAAAAATTGAACGCTTTTTTGCGGCCCGAAGGGTGGATTACAAGGATGTAATTCATACTCTCTTAATTGCAGAGTATCAGCGCTAAAGATTGCCACGCTAACGCTCGCAATGACGAATTTACTACACTAATGGCATTTTCGGCTTAAGTAAGAACTATTCCTGACTGGCCCTGATTTTTTATTTCGGCAAAAAGAAGAAACCACTAACTAGCTATGGTATGAGTAACTGCCGCCATAGTGTAAAATTCCTTTTTATAAGACAGGCCTCATTTTTTCACATGGGCCCCTTTTTTACACAGACAACACAACCTGTAGCTAATTGTTAATATTCGGAGTTAAACAGTGGAAACATTTCATGGCACAACCATTCTTACAGTGAGACGCGACGGAAAAGTCGTTGTTGGTGGTGATGGCCAGGTGACTTTAGGCAATACCATCATGAAAGGTAACGCCACCAAAGTACGGAAAATTTATGGTGATAAGGTTATTGTTGGTTTTGCGGGTGCTACTGCTGATGCCTTCACCTTATTAGATCGTTTCGAAGCCATGCTTGAGCGTCATAGCGGCCAGCTAAAGCGGTCAGCGGTTGAACTGGCAAAAGACTGGCGTACCGACCGCGTATTGCGCAAGCTTGAAGCAATGTTAATTGTTGCTGATAAAGAAGCCTCTTTGCTGGTTTCAGGCACGGGCGATGTGATTGAAGCATTTGATGATTTAATCGCTATTGGTTCGGGCGGCCCATATGCCCAGTCAGCAGCCAGGGCACTGTTCGACAGCACAGACTTAACTGCCAGAGATATCGTAGAGAAAAGCCTGGAAATTGCCGGAGACATCTGTATTTACACCAATCACAGCCGCACGATTGAAGAAATATAAAATGGCGATTAGGTAAAAATATTGCAACTAGTCAACACATTGTTATCGGAGGGTACAGCTTGTTGATTTATAAGGCTTCTGCAACAGGACGTTACAGCAGAGCCTACATGGATGTATTCACGCGTCCTTATAAATCAACAAGCTGTACCCATACCCTATTCGGTGAATAGTTACAAAGTTGTTTTAGCAACAAACACAACAAGTTAGAAAATTTTAAAGAAGGTTAAAGATATATGTCTGAAATGACACCCCGGGAAATTGTTCAGGAATTAGACAAGCACATCGTCGGTCAGGATGATGCCAAACGTGCGGTGGCGATTGCATTACGTAACCGCTGGCGCCGGATGCAGGTAGATGAAGAGCTGCGTAATGAAATCACCCCGAAAAACATATTAATGATCGGCCCGACCGGGGTCGGTAAAACTGAAATCGCCCGCCGACTGGCGCACCTGGCGAACGCGCCTTTTGTTAAGGTTGAAGCGACAAAATTCACCGAAGTTGGCTATGTTGGACGCGAAGTAGACTCAATCATACGTGATCTTGTTGACATGTCGATAAAAACCACGCGTGAACAGGAAATGAAAAAAGTATCTCATCTGGCGGAAGAGGCAGCTGAAGAACGTATTTTAGATGTTTTGTTGCCACCGGCCAGGAATGAGTTTGGCGAACCTGAAGAGGACAAAAATAATACCACTCGCCAGAAATTCAAAGAAAAATTGCGCAATGGGGAGCTGGATGATAAAGAAATAGAAATGGAAGTCTCCGCATCACCCATTGGCGTTGAGATTATGGCGCCACCGGGCATGGAAGAAATGACCTCTCAGCTGCAGGGCATGTTTCAGAATATGGGCACTGACAGAAAAAAACCCAGCAAAATGTCTATTGGCAAAGCACGCAAGGTCATTCTAGACGAAGAAGCTGGCAAACTGCTCAAAGAAGAAGAGATCAAGACGCAGGCAGTTGAAAATGCCGAACAAAACGGTATCGTTTTTATTGATGAAATAGATAAAGTGGCAAAACGTGCTGAAAGCGGTGGCGGCGCAGATGTATCACGTGAAGGCGTACAGCGTGACCTGCTGCCATTGGTCGAAGGTTGCACGGTGACAACCAAATATGGCATGGTAAAAACCGACCATATTTTATTTATCGCCTCAGGCGCCTTTAGTATGACCAAACCCAGTGACCTGATTCCTGAATTACAGGGACGACTACCGATTCGTGTTGAATTAAGCGCGTTGAATGCAGAAGATTTTGAACGTATATTGACGGAGCCTGATGCGGCATTAACCATTCAATATAAAGCATTAATGAAGACTGAAGGTTTAAGCATTAGCTTTACCGAGGATGGCATTAAGCAAATCGCAAAATCAGCATTTGATGTGAACGAAAGTTCTGAAAATATTGGCGCCCGACGTTTACACACCATTATGGAACGCCTGCTTGAAGAGATATCGTTTTCTGCGCCGGACAGATCCGGCGAATCTATAAACATAGATGCTGAGTACGTTAATAACAGTTTATCCGATATAGTTAAAGACGAAGATTTAAGCCGGTATATCCTGTAGAAAAATACCGTACCCAGATTAAATAAGACAAGTTAAACGAGACAAATTATGTCAAAACCCAGTAGAGCAAAACCCGTAAATATTAATCTGCACCAGAAAAGCCGCGTTTTAGAAATTGAATATGAAGACGGCACTAAACACCAGTTGCCCTGTGAATATTTACGCGTGTATTCACCCTCAGCAGAAGTAACCGGTCATGGCCCGGGCCAGGAAATTCTGCAATTAAATAAAGAAGAAGTTAATATCGAAGGCATTGAATCGCAGGGCAATTACGCACTGAAGTTCATCTTTGATGATAAGCATGATACCGGCATCTATACCTGGGAGTATTTGTACGAACTGGGCAATAACTATGAGGAAAAATGGCAGGACTATCTTAATCGCCTGAAAAAAGCCGGCCACGAGCGTAGAAAGATAGATTAAAAGATATTTTCCACAGATGAACGCAGATGAACACGGATAAGAGCAAATAATTTTTTAGCCGCGAAAAACGCAAAATGCGCAAAGGTTTTTGTCTTTGTTTTAATAAAAACAGAAATCATTTTTATCTGCGTTCATCTGCGTTCATCTGCGTTATCTGCGTTCATCTGCGTTAATCTGTGGACAGAGATAAAAAATATGACAAAAAAAGAAACACATTTTGGTTATAAGACAGTAGATGAAAAGGCGAAGGAAAGTTTAGTCGCCGGCGTGTTTGATTCTGTCGCCAGTAAATATGACATCATGAATGATGTGATGTCTTTTGGCATTCACCGCATCTGGAAAAAAATCGCCATGCAGCACACCGGGTTAAAACCGGGTGACACCGCACTCGATGTCGCTGGCGGTACCGGCGATCTGACCATGCAGATGTCAAAACAGGTCGGCCCGACTGGAAAGATCATCATTTCTGATATTAATGCATCGATGCTGGAAGAAGGACGCAAGCGTCTGCTCGATAAAGGCTATGCGGGTAACATTGATTTTGTAGAAGCAAACGCGGAAGACCTTCCTTTTGAAGACAACAGTTTTAACTGTATTACTATCGCCTTTGGCCTGCGCAATGTAACGCATCAGGACAAAGCACTGCAATCCATGTATCGTGTTTTAAAACCCGGTGGGCGGTTACTGGTTTTAGAGTTTTCCAAACCGGTCGTGCCCGGCCTGAATAAAGTCTATGATTTTTATTCATTTAATATATTGCCAAAAATGGGCAAATTAATTGCCAACGACGAAGAAAGTTATCGTTATCTTGCTGAATCCATTCGTATGCATCCGGACCAGGAAACACTAAAACAAATGATGAAACAGGCGGGTTTCGAACGCTGCACCTACCATAATATGACAGGCGGTATCGTGGCCTTACATAAAGGTTTTAAATTGTAGCTTCTTTCAACGAAGCCTCTTCCTTATGTTGATACTTGAATCAGTCATAAATCAGTACCTGGCGCTGGACCCTGAAACACTGGATAAACTGGCGGTGTTTAATGGCAAGATCATCAAGCTGGAAATAACCGGCATTAACAGGGCGTTTTATCTATTTCCCAATGACCGTGGCATTCAGGTAAAAACAGAACACGAAGGTCCAGTTGATACTGTTTTATCCGGCAGCCCTGTTTCACTATTCAAAATGGGACTGGTTCCAAATGCCGCCGACATGCTGTTAAAAGGTGAAGTAGAAATAAGCGGTGACACAAGATTAGGTCATCAATTTAAAAATGTTTTTTCACAAATGGACATAGACTGGTCTGAACCACTGGCAGATATACTGGGCGATAGTGTTGCCTATCAGATTCAGCAATCAGGTAAAAGGCTGGGGCAATGGGGAAAAGATACGATTAAATCAGTCTCCCGAAGTGTTAGTGAATACCTTCAGGAAGAAAGTCGCGATGTGGTCACAGAAACAGAGCTTGAAATTTTTAATGATGCGGTTGACCAACTGAGAAATGATGTTGATCGTCTGCAGGCAAAAATACAATCTTTATCCAAACAGGCCTTATCCAGATAAACCTTACCCACAATAAACACATAAAAGCATGCTGATATTAACGCCAGGACAATTTATTAGATTATTACGCATTAACTGGGTGTTAATGTTGCATGGCCTGGATGATGTTGTTTTTACCACTCACCTGTTTCGCCCATTTCGTTTTATTATTTATATTTTTCCATGGAACTGGTTTCGCCGTAAACGCGAACCGCGTGCTGTTCGTATGCGTGAAGCACTGGAAGACCTGGGCCCGATTTTTATTAAATTCGGCCAGATGTTATCGACACGTCGCGATTTGTTAGCCGATGATATAGCAGAAGAATTACAGCGCCTGCAGGACAATGTACCACCCTTTCCGGGGAAACAGGCCAGGATAATAATAGAAAAAGCTTTTGGCAAATCGGTAGAAGACCTGTTTGAAACCTTTGATGAAAATCCCCTGGCTTCAGCCTCTATTGCACAGGTACACGCCGCTGTCTTAAAAACCGGCGAAGATGTTATTGTAAAAGTCCTGCGCCCGGACGTGCTGCCGGTAATTAAACGCGACATTTCACTATTATATATTATCGCCGAACTGGCGGCCATGTATTCATCACAGCTGCGGCGTCTAAGACCGGTCGAAGTGGTTGCTGAATACGAAAAAACGATTATTGATGAGCTGGACCTGATGCGTGAAGCGGCCAATGCCAGTCAACTGCGCAGAAACTTTGAAGGCTCAAACGATTTATATGTGCCAGAAATACACTGGGATTTTGTACGCAAAAATGTTCTGGTCATGGAAAGAATTTATGGCACACCAATACGAAATACCCAGTCGTTGATAGAGCAGCATACCGACATGGAAAGACTGGCCGCCATGGGTGTAGAAATATTTTTTACCCAGGTATTCAGCCATAACTTTTTCCATGCGGACATGCATCCCGGCAACATTTTTGTCGATACAACTAATCCCAGGCAACCAAAATATATTGCCGTTGATTTTGGCATTATTGGCACCCTCAGTCAGACGGACAAACGTTATCTCGCGGAAAATTTTCTGGCGTTTTTCCAGCGTGATTATAATAAGGTGGCCAAGCTGCATGTGGAATCGGGCTGGGTACCCTCACATACGCGTGTTGATGAATTTGAATCGGCGATACGCAGTGTATGCGAACCCATTTTTGAAAAACCATTAAAAGAAATTTCATTCGGGCAGTTGCTGTTAAGACTGTTTCAGACCGCACGTCGATTTAATATGGAAGTACAGCCACAGCTGGTTTTATTACAGAAGACCCTGTTGAATATTGAAGGCCTGGGCCGACAGTTATATCCGGAGCTTGATCTATGGAAAACAGCAAAACCATTTTTAGAACGCTGGATGGAGGAGCAGGTTGGCACCCGGGCACTACTTCGAAACATTAAAGATAGCCTGCCTTATTTCGTTGAGAAAATGCCGGAAATGCCCGGTCTGCTCTACAGAGGCCTGAAGGCTTATGCTGATGGCGAATATCATTTAAAACAAATTACTGAAATAGAGAAAATTCGAGAACAGTTAAATCACAATCATCAGCGCAGTTTGATTGTTCTCACCGGATCGAGTTTATTAATCGCTGCTTCTGTTATATATACATTAGATGAGAAAGCCGCATTAATGTTTGGCGCCCCGCTTATGACATGGATAATGGGTATAACCGGTATCCTGTTTGTTACCTATGGACTTAAAAAATAACCTGGATGGTTATATTAAAACGACTTATCGTTATAATTGCATGTTTTATATTTATCAATGACACTGCTTATGCAGTAGACCCGGGCCTTAACTGGAAAACCATAGAAAGTGAACACCTGTATGTTCATTATGCCGATGACAATAAAGAGATTGCTGAAACAGTATTAGCCATATCAGAGGCTGCCCATCTACGATTAACAAAAGAGCTTAACTGGTCTCCCGTAGAAAAAACCCATGTAATCCTTAGTGATGAAAGCGACCATCCAAATGGCTTTGCTACTCCGGTTTATTTTAATCGTACCGTTATATTTTTGGCGCCTCCAACCAGTATTAATACGCTGGAAGATTTTGACGACTGGTTAAGCACATTAATTATTCATGAATACACACATATCATTCATCTCGATAAAAGTGCAGGCTCACCTGAATATTTAAAAAATATCTTTGGACGATTCTTTTTATTATTTCCGAATTTATTTCAACCGGGCTGGGTGATAGAAGGTTTAGCAACCTATAAGGAAACCTTTCCAGACCGCGGAATTGGCCGCGGCCAAAGCACGATGTTTGCTTCAATGATGCGTGTAGAAGTTGATAATGGACTGCAACCGGTTTCCCATGTGAACTTACCTGTTAATACCTGGCCATCTGGAACCACAGGTTATTTGTATGGCGTGTACTTTATGAATTTTGTAGCTGAAACCTATGGCGAAAATAAATTACAGGAGTGGATTGACGAATATAGTGATAATTTGTTTCCATTCTTCATCAACACAAATGCGAGCCAGGTTTTAGGTAAAAATATAACCGCGTTGTGGGAAGAGTATGAGCACTGGCTAGATGAAAAATTTCAGCCGCAAATTCAGGCGATTAAATCCAGAGGGATCAAACAGGGTATTCAGCTGACAGCAGATGCATATAAAACAGACTCTGTTCGTGCAGTGGCAACAGACCAGGGTGATGAAATTTATTATGTGCGCAACAACGGATATAAACGCCCGGGACTTATAATTATCAGACCGGATGGCAGCAGCGAAGAATTAATAGATTTAAATAATAATGTGGACCTGGATATACATCCTGAAGCTGGTTTGTTACTGACACAGAATGAGTTCTGTAATAACTATACGATCTATAAAGATATTTATTTATACAACAAAAACAACAATAAGCTAAAGCGGTTAACTGAATGCGGTCGCTATCTTTTCGCCAGCTGGTTTCCAGATGGCAAACAGATCATGGCAGTACATAACGAAAAAAACCGGTTTGAGCTGCATTTGTTAGATGCGCGCGGGCAGTTGCGGGAGATTTTATGGCAGGCAGGCAATGGCGAAATTCTCGGCCAGATTGATGTTTCAGCTGATAGCAATAAAGTTGTATCTTCGATATGGAGAAAAGGTGATGGCTGGAACCTGGAGTTATTTGATCTCACCAGCAAACGCTGGGATAAAATTACCCGTGATGTAAATATAACTGCAAACCCGCAATTTGATCCGGATGGAAACATTCTGTTTAGCCTGGAAAAAAACGGTGTTTACAATCTTCATCGTTATATTTCTACTAGCGGAAAAGTTGAACAAATTACCAACCTACTTGGCGGTGCTTTTCAGTCAAGCCAGGCAAGAAGCAATGGCGCAATATATTATACGGCTTACACGGCAGAAGGTTATGGCCGTCTATAAACTTAACATGGATAAACCTGACGTAGATAAACGTAAGGATAACGGTACTGCTGCAATATCAGCCGATTTTTCGGATGACCGTTTACAGATCATAGATTACCCCATCAGAGCGCATCAACAGAATGACTACTCTGCATTGTCAAACATGTATCCACGTTGGTGGTTTCCAACCTTTGGCTTAACTGAACAGCGTAGCGAGTTCGGCATATCTACGATGGGATCGGACGCCCTGGGGATACATAATTATTCTATCAATGCGAGTTATGATTCAAAATTAAAGATGCCTGCGGGCCAGTTAACTTATTCCTATGCAGACCGTCTTTTCCTGTCAGCCCAGAGATTGAATGAGATTACACTTGATACAAACGCAAATATAGATCGAATTTCTAATCGTGATATAGCCGCTGCGGTACTTGCATTTCCAAACAGGCACATACAAACACAAACTAATTTATTGTTTGGTGCGATATACGATAAAACCTCGGATAACACATTATCTGCAAGCGCGGTCCCATATGAGGATTATGAAGATAATCTACTGGGTCTTGCCTGGTTGTACAGTTCAGCAAATTTTAACCCATTATCAATCAGCTTAAATGACGGCGTGAAATTACGCCTGGTTGCAGAGGACAGCGATATTTTAAACTCTGACTTTAGCGGACAGATTTATACCCTGGACTGGCGGCAATATATACGCACAGGAAAAGAAAGTGTTTTTGCTTTCCGTTTTTTACAGGGCTGGGGTACGGAACAGCCCCGAAACTTTAAATTAGGTGGCGAAGGCGTTAGTGAAGATGCAGTAGGCATACTACTAGGCGCGAATAATAATGAAGCCGTTTTTAATCAGCGAAAATATGCGCTTCGTGGTTATAAAGAAGGTTTACCGCAATTACGCGGACGCCGTGCACAACTGCTTACTGCCGAATGGCGATTTCCACTGCAGCGTCTGGAAAAGGGTGTAATGGCGCCACCGGTCGGATTAATGCAGTGGTTTGCTACCGTGTTTGCAGAGACCGGTAGCGCTTATCATGACTCACCGGATAGTTATTATTCCAGCGCAGGGCTTGAGCTTACAGCAGATGTTAACCTGTTCTACCATATACCTTTACGCACTCGTGTGGGTTACGCACATGGTTTTGATAAAGATATAGGTGAAGATCGTTTATACCTTAAACTGGGAAGCAGTTTTTAGTGGTTTCATTTTGGCAATACTACTAAGTTTTAGCCCCTGCATCGCGGAATAATTTCCGCTCCTACGGAGGTATAGGGTGCTTGTAGGAGCGGAATTTATTCCGCGATAACCTGCAATCGAGTAAAAAGTCATTACCTACAGGTCTTTCAAGTGGATAACTATAATTTTTGCATGACACTAGTGTGGCAATATGTAAACAGTTGTTCATTGCTGGACCGACACAGTAGAATAGCCATTATTGAAACTGTTAATAACGCCCATTTATGTCGGCCCAGAGCATGCCAGAAGTCACAGACAACCCATTTCAACAAATTATAGACCAGGCAGAACATGCAGATGTTTCGCATATTTTAAATGGTTTAAATGACGCACAGCGCCGCGCAGTCACTGCGCCACCAGAGCACATGCTGGTGCTGGCAGGCGCCGGCAGCGGCAAAACACGTGTATTAGTCCATCGCATCGCCTGGTTAAACCAGGTGGAAGGCATTTCCCCGTATAACTTTTTTGCGGTTACTTTTACCAATAAAGCCGCAAAAGAAATGCGCCAGCGGGTTGAAAAACTACAGGGCACACCCGTTACCGGAATGTGGATTGGGACCTTTCATGGCCTGGCGCACCGACTGTTACGCAATCACTGGAAAGAAGCAAAGCTGCCACAAACTTTTCAGATTCTGGATTCCGATGACCAGTATCGACTGATACGCCGGGTATTAAAATCGCTGGAACTGGATGAGGCAAAGTGGCCGCCAAAGCAGGCGCAGGGATTCATCAACGCACGCAAAGACGAAGGTAAACGGCCTTCGCATATTGACACCTCGCGCAATCCGATTTATGAACAGCTGGTTAGAATTTATACCGCTTATGAAGCGGCCTGTGAACGCGCCGGTGTTATTGATTTTGCTGAACTGTTACTGCGTACTCTGGAATTGATTCGTGATAACGAAGCATTACAAAGTCATTATCAAAAACGTTTTCAGCATATCCTGGTTGATGAATTTCAGGACACCAATACCATTCAATATGCCTTAATTCAATTACTGGCCGGACACAGCAATAAGGTTTTCATTGTTGGTGATGATGATCAGGCAATTTATGGCTGGCGTGGCGCGCGCGTAGAAAACATTCAACGTTTCCAGAAACACTTTCCATCCGCCGAAGTTATTCGGCTGGAACAAAATTACCGTTCAACAACAACTATTTTATCTGCGGCCAATGCATTGATTGATAACAATGCGGACCGCATGGGTAAAAAGCTGTGGTCCAGTGGTGAAGATGGTGAGCCGGTGGTTTTTTATCATGCTTATGATGAGCGCGATGAAACCCACTTTGTTATCGATAAAATAAAACAGTTTGTAGATCAGGGCAATGCCCGTGCCGATGTCGCCATTTTGTACCGCTCTAACGCACAGTCCCGTGTATTCGAGGAACGTTTTGTCAGCGAAGCTATTCCTTATCGCGTATATGGCGGTATGCGTTTCTTCGAACGAGCTGAAATTAAAAACGCGCTGGCGTATCTGCGTTTAATGAATAATGTAAATGATGACGCTTCGTTTGAACGTGTGGTTAACACCCCAACGCGGGGCATCGGTGAACGCAGTGTTGAGAAAGTGCGTGAGGTCGCAAAACAGTTTAATAGCTCTATGTGGCTGGCGACTAAACAGATTATCGAAGATAAAGCTTTGCCGGCAAGAGCGTCGAATGCCTTTCTTGGCTTTATTCATTTAGTTGAAGGCCTGCAAAGTGATAGCAGTGAGATGTCATTGCATGAGCAGGTTGATCACGTGGTGCACAATGTTGGACTCATTGAGTTCTATGAAAAAGAAAAAGGCGAAAAAGCCCAGGCGCGGGTAGAGAACATCGAAGAGTTAATTACCGCAGCGCGCGGTTTTGATTACGACCCGTCAGAACTGGAAGTACCGATGGACGAGCTGACCGCGTTTTTAACCCATGCCGCACTGGAAGCAGGAGAAGGCCAGGCAGCTGAATGGGATGACTGCATTCAGCTGATGACCATGCATAGCGCAAAAGGCCTGGAGTTTCCATTAGTGTTTATGGTTGGCATGGAAGAAGGCCTGTTCCCCAGCCAGCGATCACTGGATGAAGAAGGCAAGCTGGAAGAAGAGCGCCGGCTTTGTTACGTAGGCATAACACGTGCGCGTGAACAGTTGGTGCTGAGTTGCGCCGAACACCGTCGCTTATACGGCCAGGACCTGTATCCTTCACCTTCTCGTTTTATCAGTGAAATCCCCGAGAACCTGATTAATGAAGTAAGAGGCAGGCATAAAACAAACCATAATGTTTCTGCTTCTCAATACAGATCATCTCAATATGGCACGCAAGCTTACAAATCGAAAGAAACAGTTAACGGCATATATGTCGGACAACGTGTAAACCACAAAAAATTTGGCGAAGGCATAGTAACCAATTTAGAAGGCAGCGGCAGCCATGCGCGGGTGCAGGTTAATTTTGAATATGAAGGCAGCAAGTGGCTGGTAATGGCTTATGCGAATCTATCACCGGCATAAAAAAATAAAGAATATTCACCACAGAGGCACAGAGGACACAGAGAAGTGCTTTTTTATTGTTAACTGCGCCGTAGGCGCTGTTAACAAAGTACAACTCTGTGCCCTCTGTGCCTCTGTGGTGAATAATCGTTTTAAATATTAGATAAGGTATTTGTATGAAACGTCGTGATTTTATTAAACAGGTTAGTGTTGGCGCAGTTGCAACATCAACAGCAGTAGCGCCTGCCATCGTCAGTGCGGACACTAAAATAAAATGGAAGATGGTCACGACCTGGCCGAAAAACTTTCCGGTATTAGGCACCGGCGCAAACCAGCTGGCAAAACTGATTACCAAAATGACGAATGGCCGTATCAAGGTAAAAGTTTATGGTGCGGGTGAATTAATCCCCGCATTTGAAGTGTTCGATGCCGTGTCACGCGGTACTGCACAGATAGGCCACGGTTCGGCTTATTACTGGAAAGGTAAAATTGAAGAAGCACAGTTTTTTTCAACCGTACCTTTTGGCATGAATGCGCAGGAAATGACATCATGGTTATATTTTGGCGGCGGCATGGAACTGTGGAAAGAAAGCTATGAACCCTTCGGTATTATCCCGGCTGCGGCAGGCAATACTAATGTTCAGATGGCCGGCTGGTTTAATAAAGAAATAAACAGCACCGATGATCTTCACGGCCTGAAAATGCGCATCCCCGGCCTGGGCGGCGAAGTATTAAAACGCGCCGGTGGTACGCCGGTCAATCTGCCCGGTGGCGAATTGTTTACCTCATTAAAGTCTGGCGCCATTGATGCAACCGAATGGGTCGGGCCATACAATGACCTGGCCTTTGGACTGCACAAAGCTGCGAAATATTATTATTACCCAGGCTGGCATGAACCCGGCACCACGCTGGAAGCCATCATTAATAAAAAAGCCTTTGATGCTTTACCTAAAGATTTACAGGCCATCGTTGAGAACGCATGTAAGATCGTCAACCAGGACATGTCACTGGAATTTACTGCAAAAAATAATGCTGCGCTGGATACCCTGGTAAATAAACATAAAGTGGATGTACGCAAACTACCGGATGACGTATTAACTAAATTAAAAACTTTATCCAATGAGGTGGTAACTGAACTTGCTGCGAAAAACCCTGCTGCACAAAAAATTTATAACTCATACAGCAAGTTTTATAAACAGGTATCCGCATGGCATGAAATTTCTGAAAAGATATATTTTAATGTTCGGTAATCAGGTAATGCATTAAACTCAATCGAGACATGAACCAGGCGTACCCAGCAATGATACGCCGTAATGTCTCATGTATTTTTATTTTTGATATGCGTAGGCTTGCCGTCTAGGCTTACCCGGTTTTTCTCTAACCAGTATTCCTTTATTCCAGCATCACCTTTCCTGGAAGCCCATTGATTGAGCTGTTGCCTGTCTTCAATAAAATCAAATAATGGCACCGCCATGCCACAGGATGTCTGAACAAGGTCAACCGTAACACCGAACACCTGTCTTGCGCCGGGAACAGGATTGAACAAGGAATATAATTCATCCCACTGTGAATCATTTTTATGGACCACAGTTGCATTGCCATAAAGACGCAGGATCATTGGGTTTGCATTGAAAGCGTCAAACATTATTGTCATTCGAGGGTTTTCCTGAATATGGGCAGATGTTTCATTTCCACTTCCTGTCACGTTTAGCCACACAACCCGGTTGTTACCAAGGACCCGTAAACAATCCATTCCTTTTGGCGATATATTAACTCGTCCGTCAGCAGTTGCCGTACCTACAAAGAATATTTTTTGATCTTCGATAAACTGTTTCAGCTTATCGGAAATTTCAGAATATCGTTGGCCCATTGTTATATTTCCTAACTCGGATAATTCATGAGGACGCAGCTTCTCATTGTTAATAAATCGTCAATTTCAAGGAAACCAGAAGGGCCTTTTGCCCACCAGGTATATTTTCCACTGCTATATTTTTCACCGGAAGCTGAAGGAACTCTTTGTAAATTATATTGAGCACCTTCAAACTGTATTCGAGCATGGTGAACTTTTTCTGCTGTAGTGTAATAGCTTAAGTTCAGTTTCTTTCCATTTTCACATGTGTATTCAGCAGACTTAGTTTACCCGGGCTCATTTGCCTGTTCTACGGTGCTTGTGCAAGCAGTGATAAGAAACACAACCATAGTTACGACGATATAGATTTTAATCATAGTGTCAGGATTTGTTCGCTATGTTTATATTTGGCCAGGCATTTATTCTTTATCAAAACTATCGACAATGATAGCTCCCATAGATGCTGGCATTGTTACTAATATTAGACGCTTCAACGCAATAGCTGGCTCTGTAAGCAAAGGAAATTTATCCAGCGCAATCAAAACAAGCGATACAACAAAAACCGCTATCAAGTACGCAATAACAATCCGGATTAAAAAAACTGAGACTCTGTATTTGATGTTTGCCTGGAATACGCTTTCATATGCGAAAAAACCTAAGAACACAACAGACAAAACAAAAACCAGGAGCAGGTTTGTTAATGGAAGAGTTTCGCCTAATTTCCATGCTTCTTCCGAGAATGAAACAGGCACAGCTAAAGCAAATGCCCCAATAGCAACCTGGCTCGCATCCTCTAAGTTAAAGTTCAGGTTCATATTTATCTGCCTAATAGTCAAATATACAGTTGCTATGCTAACGGAGATATCCATCACTATATCTCTCTGCTAAAACCAGTACACTTAAGTCCATTATGTGTACGCGTTTATATTAGCAATATCAACCAGATATTGCTTAACTCACTCACATTGGGCCTGGCCCATTTTATTAACATCAAATCAATTACAATCTACATCAATTTAAATGGAACCATTTGCTGAGAATTATCGTTACATATAATAACGTTAACTATTTTGGTATAAAACCATGAAAAACTTATTAGCAGCTTTACTTGTATCAACAGCCTTTTTATTCTCTACAAATGCGTTTTCACATCATGCAGCCGAAGGTATAGTTTCCGATGATATCTGGCAAATGGTAGACGACTTATTAGAAGCCGCTGACAGCCCTCATCTGGATCTGGACTTTACTTTAATGGACAGCACTGTTGTGACCACCATAGAACTCGAAACTTCGATGGTTAACGACGTAATAGCGGCTATTGAAACGTTAAATAATGGCAACCTGATGGTATCAACAACAACCACTGATCCCGGCCTGACTTTAATTACAATAGTAGAAAGCGTAGGAAATGGTGAAAGCCAGATTGTTTATATGTAAGCATCATCGTTAACCCCTTAAGTAAACCGGTCTAAAAGAGTAATTGTTACTAATATTTTAGTTAATTGCTCTCTTAGCCGAATGGCGCTTACTTAAGCCGAAACTCCCGTCATTGCGAGGTACGAAGCAATCTCAGGCAGGCAGACGCCAGGAGATTGCCACGCTACCGCTCGCAATGACGTGTTTTCTCGCAGAGTGCGAAAAAATATTCATCATACCCCAATGCTTCGCTTATGCACGCCAACAAACCAGGCCAGCTTTTAGATATTTATCTCCACCCCGGAAACACCCTCATTATCTTCTTTATATTCAGGCTCACATAAAATCAGGCGGCTGTGATCAATGCTGTGTTTATTAACCAGATAATTCTTGCTGTTTATTTGCCGCTCGCTGGCCAGTTGATTCAGCTTTAAAACCTGTTCTTTTGTTAGCTGGGCATTCCTGTTTTTCCCTTTTTCACTTCCGTTTTCATTTTTGGCCTTAGCTTCAGGTTTAGCTTCAGGATAAAGAGCCAGCACATCCTGCTTGCTGGTAATGCCACACAGGGTCAGGTGCACCTGTGGCTTTTCGATTAATAATTTTGATAGTCCATCTAACTTCTCTTTGCCGCTGGTTTGCAACTCTGAAGAACCGGAAGCAAATTCAATCGGATCAAAGTTAAGCGCAGTGGCAAGATTCAATGCTAAATTTCCACCGGCATATATCAGCCCATAAGGTGTATAAAAAGTAATTAAACTAAAGGTCGCTGCTTTTGAGGTGGCTTTGACAATTGCATCCATAGGATCGAAGTTAGGATTATTTACATCGCCAGTGATCGGAATATCGAGATGGATACTGTCGTCTTTATTGCGCAGTAATACCAGCGTCTGGTTTAAAGGCATGCCAAACTTCTCGTCCAGTCTTTTCGCATCATCTTTACTGACTGATTTTATTTGAAAATGATAAAGCGACAGTGCGATATTACTGTTAAGTTTACCTTCAACAGCTTTCAGATCCAGATCTGCATCTAATTGTCCGGTTTTAATTATATGGCCAATGGCCTTTTTGACAGCAGGCGAGGCAACGCGCAGGTCCAGACCTTTAAGTTTCCCCTTCGCATCCATCGACACTTTTTCAGCAAAAGGTTTTATAGTACCTTCAATATCAATAGTGCTATGTTCCCTGGTTTTTGCGTGCAGTTTAAAAGGACTGTCTGTTTCTGGTTTATCTGAATGAAGCTCGCTTATATCAAAAGACAGGCTCTGAAGTCCCACTGTCATCCCCGGTTCGGTACTATTGTCTGTAAATGCAATCTCTTTATCAGAGTTAATATTTAACTTATTTAAAGAAATAACAAAAGGCTTTTTTTCTGGTGCTTGCTGTGCTTTTGATGGCTGCCGTTTTGTTGTTTCGTTAGAAACCACAGACCCATCGTTAGCGGTTGACCATTTATCATGCTCCCATGTTCCGTCTTTGTTTTTTGAAACTTTATCGGCCAGCCCATCCAGCTTGATTGTATTGATGGCAATTTTGTTAGTGGAATGTTTTATATCTTTAATATCAAGCTCATCGAATGACAGTGTGTTATCACTTTTATTTTCACTACGCTGTAAAGCACTTAAACCCTTCACGTTTAGTTTACTCAGAGTAATATTCTCTATATCAGCAATATTTAGATTGGCCACAGCTATGGATTTAACATCAAGCAGATTTCGCTTCAGTGTATGGTTATGCACATTAGGGTGCAACAGCTTGAGGTCGCCGCTGACAGACAGGGCAGGGCCACCGCTACCTGATGGCTCCGTGCTAAATTTAACAGCGCCTTTCCAGTTAAACTCATCAAGCACAAAGCAATAATATAGAGAACTGTCCTGCTCCAGGTAACACATATCTGAATTATCGATATTGATATTATCAACAGTAAATTTAAATAAAGCTTCGCTATCTTTCTTCGTGTTATTGCTGTCAGTATCAGTCTTTTGATTAGCTTTGCCAGATGCAGGCACCCATTGTTGATACTCCCAGTCTGACTGGTTTTGCCTGACTATATATAACCCCGGTTTACTTACCTTAATACTTTTAACAGAAAGGGAATTAAGCGTTGTTAGCTTTATATCGGAAATAGCTATCTGCTGAAAACGAACCGCATCATGATGCTGACTGTCCTCACGTTGCAAAGCCGAAAGACCATTCATTACAAGCTCGTCAATATGAATTTTATTCAGTCCTGACACAACTACATTGCTAAGCGTATTTGATTCTGAAACAAGTAATTTTTTATTGATTTTGTTATCAATAATATTAAAACCATTGAGTGCAAAACTTCCGCTGGAGGACAATGGCAGGTCACCCGATGCGACAAGCCCGGCATCAGTTGCGTAGCTTATGGTTCCACCCCAGGTCATCTCCTCCAGCTGCACGCAATAATCAACAAATTTATTATCTTTTGTTGCGTTGGCTTTCGCTGATGTGTGCTGTAAATAACAGACATTAAAATTAGTTAAGACAAGCTCACCAAGTGAAATAGCCCATGGTCTGGTTTTTGTATCTTCAGTTTGTTTGGCTTCATCTGAAGACGCCTGGCCTAGCGATATATGCACACCGCTAATAATAATTTCGTCTGTATACTGTTTTATGTCAACGTCGATTTTATCAACAACAACTTTTGTAACCACTACCTGTTTTTCCGATAATGGCGCCCAACGCCAGTGTATGTCAATCAGTCCAATATTAAACAAAGGGTCATTGTCTTTAAAACCTTTTGCATTTACCAGCGAGATACTGCCATCGTGTAAATTAATTTTTATCTCCTCAATAGCAGACTCGATGCCCTGCTTCTTTAACCAGGATGTTGTGCTGTAGACAATTGCCGGAGAAAGCGTCACACGTATAATAGTTAAAATAATGACAATTATTAAAACGGTTAGTATTAAGCGTCCTTTCCACGGGTTATTAGCATAAAGGTTTTTTATATTGGCGGTTGCTGTAGTCATAGCGGTCATTTCTTATTTGTTGTTAGATGTGCGCAGCATTTGCAAAATATTATACTGCATGTTCCTGTCTAGTAAACGGCGTGCAAAGCGTCCTTCATTTAATGCGGTATCACTTAATTCCAATTTACCAGAGTCATTCAACTTTACATAACCTAACTCGATTAATGAATTAATAAAATTGGCAATCAGCTTTTTATCAAAAAAGTCTGGTGAGTTAATTTCGTACATCAGCGAGAGCCGTTGCGCCATTAGATAACACAGTTCTTCAAGACGCTCACGTGACAAGGTACTGGAGCCGTGTTCAGCAAGCAAGGCAAAAATCATGTAATACAGTTCAAGTACGGGTGAAATTATCTTTGCCAGTGTTGACAGTTGCGCATGCTGCTCTGTGCTTATGCGTGGTTTGCAGAAAACATCAGTGCCTTCTTTATGAACTAATATTTTCTCGGCGGATAAATGCTTTAATAAATTGTCAATTACATTTTCTATTTCAGAAGCATGCCATGGCAAAAATAGTTCGGACTTCAGGAAAGGATAAGTGACTTTTATATAATGTATTATTTTTTCGCGATCCAGGGTGGAGAAGTTAATAAAGCAGCAGGCAATGAGTGAAGGTATCGCAAACAGGTGTAAAACATTGTTCCGATAGTATGTCATGATTATGGCATGCGCATTATCCAGGTAAATAAAGTCTCCCATTTCGTGCTTACGCCTGCGCACCAGGCCCAGGGCCTCGGCATGATGTATCTGACTGTGCGCTTCATAATGTGGCAAGGTGATACTGTCGGAGTAATTCAGGCTTTTAATTAAACTTGTGTAAAAAGACAATGTGCGAACTAATTCGCCTTCATCCACTGCCTGGTTAGGTGTAGCAAGTAAAACAGTAGCGATTAAGTTAATGGCGTTTACTGCACAACACTCATTAATACGCTGCATAATCAACTGCGAGGTTTGTTTAACAGTCGAGCTTAACCAGTCAGGCCGCTGCAAATCGTTGTAAGCCTGGTTTTTCCAGTTTGAATTTTGTTCGTTTAATATCTCTGATAATAAAACAGGCTGACCAAAATTGGTGGTGACACTTCCATACAATCCACGAATATTTAGAATGGAACGTATAGAGTTAAGCAGTGTTTCCGATTTTTTATCATCTCCTTTAAGTTCAGCAAGATATGATTTACTTTCGATCATCTTTTCATAACCGATGCAAACCGGAATGAAAGCGATTGGCCGGCGCTGATATTTTAAAAAAGCGCGAATAGTCATTGCCAGCATACCGGGTTTCGGTTGCAGTAAGCGGCCCGTTCTACTACGTCCGCCTTCGATAAAATATTCAATTGGCATGCCGGTTGAAAGTTGCGTAGCAAGGTACTCAAACATAACCGTTGAATAAAGCTCGTTGCCCTTGAAACTGCGGCGAATAAAAAATGCACCGCCTTTTCTTAACACCGGGCCGATAATCGGCATGTTCAGATTTTTACCTGCGGCGATGTAGGGAATGGCCAGGCCTTCTTTGTGTATCACATACGAAAGCAATAAATAGTCTATATGGCTCCGGTGACAGGGAACGTAAACCATTTCATGGGACAGCGCCAGCTGATGCAGCCTGTCACTGAAATTGATATTGATGCCTGAATAAAACCTGTTCCAGAACGTAGTCAATATTCGCTGTAATATTTGAATAGTGATGTAACTGCGATCAGCAACAATTTCATTCAGATAGGCATGCGCAATTTTTGTTGCCTCGTAGTGTGTAATATTATCTTTTGCACATCGATTCGTTATGGCTTTTACAATGTCGGCATTTTCTAATAACTTTAGTACTAATGTACGGCGGTGTGATATATCGGGCCCAAGGGTTGCGGCTTTAATTTCTATTAGCCGTGCAGATAACGCATCCTGTAAGTTATCGACACTGCTTTCCTGTTGTGGCGTGTTATTAATTAACTGACGAAAAGAAATGGCTGGAGAGAATTGAATTAAAGTGCTTTTGCCATTGAACAAAATGGTAAAGAAGCGGCGGGTCCGCCCGGCGAATCCCCATGTCTCAGAGAACAGAACTCGCAGCCAGTGCTTCTGCTTTAATACCGGCCGACCCCAAAACACAACCACCGGAACAAAGTGTACATCAAGATCGGCATTGTTAATTAACACCTGGTGCATATCACTTAACATTCTTGAATGTTTAGCTTTGCTCTGCAACCAGGCTTTAAGCGGTTGCGCCTGCGCCACGGTATAAACATGATGCCACTTTTTAAATTGTTGATGTTTTATTCGCGAGCGGGGTTTTGTTATATGTAAAGTTTTGCATTCATGTTCAACAACAAGTAAATCTGACCATGCCCTTGATTCCAGCACATAAATAACGATTGTATTGTCATCTTTTATTTGGTCATTTACCTGGTCTTTTATTTGAGGTTCTGGCGCCGTAATGACATCTGTTTTAATCCACAAATAAAGTATTTTTTGTGCGATGAAATTTATAGGTGAAATTAAATCCATGGGGAATGAATTAATTTGTATATGTGTTATTAATCATTTGTTAGCTGTGGTGTCAAATACCATACTATATGGTACAAACTATCATTTCTTTCTAAACAGACAATTGCACTGTTTTGAAATTTTATAATCTCAGGCTTTTCTTTACCGCTTACAAGGCTTGAGATTAATTTTTCCAGGTGCGGCAAATGCCCAACATACAATGCTTTGTCTACATTTAAATCTTGTTTGATTAACGCTACATCATCGTTAGGTGATAAACCATCAATGACGGAAACAGTATTTATGTCTAAAGCATCGGCAATAATTTCAGCAGTTTGCTGTGCACGCAACTTACCGCTATGAAAAATACTGGATATCAGCGTATTTGAAGAGAGAAGCTGTTTTGCGATACCGCGGGTTTGTTTAATGCCGTCTTCGGACAATGGACGCTCAGGATTATCGGTTTTACTTACGGCAAGCCCGTGTTGCATAAAATATAATTTATTCGCTGCCATTCAATAAACTCGGTTAACTTCGTTACTTATCAGGTAGTCTTTTTGTGTAACTTCTAATAATTCTTTTTACGCTTTATTACCGCTGTTATCAAGACATTATAAACAGTCGCCTGTAATCGTTAGCCAGCATCAGGATATTTGAGCAGGCAGCCAGGTGGCGAGCATAGGCCAGTAAGCAATCATTGCCATTGCAATAAGCTGGATAACTATAAACGGTAAAACGCCCTGATAAATCTGCCTGGTTTTTATTTCTGCAGGCGCAACCCCGCGTAAATAAAATAAAGCAAAACCAAAAGGCGGCGTAAGAAAAGAAGTTTGCAGGTTGATGGCAATTAAAATGCCTAACCATACGGGGTCAATGCCCATAGCAAGTAAAACCGGACCAACAATAGGAACAATAACAAATGTAATCTCAATGAAATCTAAAACAAAACCCAGCAGGAACATGACTAACATGACAACAAATAAAGCATGATACTTGCCACCATCCAGGTCACTCAATAGTTGCTGTATGAACTCATCGCCTTCGAAGCCGCGAAATACCAGGGAAAATAATGCAGCGCCGATCAGGATCATAAACACCATGCAGCTAATACGTGTGGTACTGCGTACAACCTCCTGCATGTTCTCAAGTGTTAACATGTTTTTTGTTAGCGCTAAAAATATAGCGCCCACAGCACCGATGGCGGCCGCTTCGGTTGGCGTTGCCAGTCCGGCAATGATAGAGCCGAGAACAGCAACTATTAAAACTACTGGCGGGAACAAACTTTTAACAACATCATGTAATAAATGGTTGTCATACTTTTTGATGGTTTCATTTGCCGCAGGCATGGCCTCTTTATTAAGTAATGCCACAGCGACAATATAAAGCACATATAAAAAGACAAGCAACAAACCAGGAATTAAGGCGCCAACAAATAAGTCACCAACAGAGATAGTTTCGGGAGAAAAAATTCCCATATCAAGCTGTGCCTGTTGATAGGCATTAGACAGCACATCGCCTAACATTACCAGCACGATGGAAGGCGGGATGATTTGCCCAAGCGTACCGGAAGCACAGATCAATCCCGTTGATATTTTTGCATCATAACCATGTTTTAACATGGTAGGCAAAGATAACAGTCCCATAGTGACAACCGTTGCGCCTACAATACCAGTACTTGCAGCAAGCAACATACCAACGAGAATAACAGATATAGCAAGCCCTCCACGTAAGCTGCCGAATAAACGCGACATCGTATTTAATAGTTCATCAGCAATATTTGACCGCTCCAGCATAACACCCATAAAAACAAATAAAGGCACCGCCATTAAAACCTGGTTGCCAATGATGCCGTATAACCGATTAGGCAATGCTTCTAAAAAAGCGGGGTCAAAAGTACCAGTAACCCCACCTATTACGGTAAATATTAAGGCTGTACCCGCCAGGGTAAATGCCACCGGATAGCCAATTAACAGCAAAACAAAAACAGCAGCAAAAAGATATAGTGACATGTATTCCATTAGTCATCATCCTGGTTGCTGTTTCTATACAGTATGGTTTCGATATGACGCACGATTTGCGTGAATGCCTGCAAGCTGAGCAAAAAGGTCATTACTAATATCAGGCTTTTTAATAGAAATACGCCAGGCAGTCCACCGGCTTCACGTGAGCCTTCAAACACTGACCAGCTTTCTACTATATATTGCCAGCTAATCCAACTGATAAATAACATGAATGGCAACAGCAAAAACACAGCGCCGAACAGGTCTATCCAGGCTTTTGTCTGTTTGGAAAAGCGAGCATAAAAAATATCAACGCGAACATGTGCATTATGTTGCATGGTGTATGCCATGCCGATAAGAAAAACCGAGGCATGTAAATAAGTTGAGACTTCCTGTAGTGCAATAGAGCCACTATCAAAAACATACCTTAGGATAACGACGATAAAAGTAACAAGCACCAGAAATAAACTTAGCCAGGAAACTGTGCGACCGCTCCAGTCGATGAATGATTCAATACTGACCAGTGTTTTATTAAACATGGACATTTTTGAACATCAGCTTAAAACGGGCCAGTAATTAAAATAGTCATCACTATGTTCAACCCGGTCAGCCAGTATCGCTTTAAATTCATCCGGGTTTTTTGTATGCACCAGTTCGCCTGGGCGAGGAAAATGTTTGTCATACAGTCGTGACAGCCAGAAACGTAAAGCGCCCGCTCGCAACATTGCCGGCCAGTACTGCTGTTCATTATCAACCAGTGGCCTGAAATTATTATAATGAGTAAGCAGTGCAATGACCTTGTCCCTGTTTAAACTAAAGTCCTCATTACAGCACCAGTCGTTGGCTGCAACGGCAAGGTCATACAGTAAAACATCATCACAGGAATAATAAAAATCGATAATACCACTTAAACTATCTTGTTTGCTTTCACTACCTGTCCACAGCGCATTATCACGAAACAGGTCGGCATGAATAACACCCCGAGGCAGCTCGGCGTGCCGTTTTTCTCTCTGATAATGCACCTCCAGTTCGAGCATATCCTGCTCACCTGCTGAAATTTTTTTAAGAACTTTCAGCGCTGTCTGCTGACACCAGGCAGGTCCTCGAGGATTGGTCTGCCTGGTTTCAAAACTTAACCCGGCGGTATGCATTTTACCCATTGCCGCTCCGAGTTGCTCACAATGTGAAACGCTGGTTTCTGTAATGCTGCGACCATCCAGTCTTTCAACCAGGGCGATAGGTTTATTTTTAAAATGGTTTAAATACCGACCTTGATTATCAGCAACCGGGTCTGCACTGGAAACTTCATGCTCTGCGAGATGATGCATCAGGCCCAGGTAATACTGCATCTCTTCAAAGCTGTGTTGCTCAAAAATAGTTAATACAAAAGAGCCACCCGTGGTGTTTATAAAATAATTGGTGTTTTCGATACCATCACTGATGCCCTGATAATCCAGCAGTTGACCAACATTATAATTTGAAAGGAAGGCTATTAGCTCTTCCTCTTCGATAGTGGTATAAACAGACATAAGATATCAGGGGTGAATATGCAATCACGCAAATTGACAAAGATCGCAATTTTACCGTATATCCGGGATTTAAAAAACGTCAGTCTGTGAAACACATTAAAGATTAAAATAATATGCTGATTCAGTTGTTGTTTCTAATGGCGTGGCCTGTTGATTTTTCAGGGCGCGTAAATACGTCCATGTAAGCTCTACTGCAACGTCCAGTTGCAGAAGCCTGAAAAATCAACAGGCCACACCATCAGTCCCAAACCGACTGCACCAGTGATCAATAAAAACATGAAGTTAATTATTCACTATTAAAGCACCACATGGTTTGCGATAATCTGTGCTCTGCACAATAACCAGGCCAAAGAGCTGTGACACCTGATGACTGAAAAAAAACCGCCACTCGTTCTGGTAGATGGTTCTTCCTACCTGTTTCGCGCTTTCCATGCCCTGCCACCTTTGACTAACAGTAAAGGCCAGCCAACAGGCGCGGTTTACGGGGTAATTAATATGCTCAATAAACTGGTTGCAGACTATAAACCTGAGCACATAGCGGTGGTATTTGATGCCAAAGGTAAAACCTTTCGCAATGACATGTACCCTGATTACAAGGCGAACCGCCCGCCGATGCCTGATGACTTAAGAGTTCAAATCGCCCCTTTACATGAGCTGGTTGAAGCGCTGGGCTACCCAATAATTATTGTACCGGATGTTGAGGCGGACGACGTCATCGGCACCTACGCCAGACAGGCTACTAATCAGAAAATAGACGTGCTGATTTCTACCGGCGATAAAGACCTGGCGCAACTGGTAAACCCACATATCTCCTTAATCAACACCATGAACAATGTGCTGATGGATGAAGCCGGTGTGAAGCAGAAATTTGATGTGCCGGCCAGTGCGATTATTGATTACCTGGCTTTGGTGGGTGACACCTCAGATAACATCCCGGGCGTGCCCAAGGTAGGCCCAAAAACAGCAGCAAAATGGTTACAACAATATGAAACAGTGGACAGCCTGATAGCACATGCAGATGAAATTAAAGGCAAGGTAGGAGAATACCTGCGAGAGAACCTGGACCAGTTGTTATTGTCTCGCAAACTCGCCACGATTAAATGCGATGTTGAACTTGAACAGGACATTACCAACCTGGTCATGCGGCCACCACAGATCGATAAACTCAGACAGATTTATACCGATCTGGAATTCAAATCCTGGCTGGCTAATTTATCTATCGATGGTAGCGAAGCAGCGGGAATTCAGACAGCTGGCAACCATTCACACGACGCCATGCCCGAAACCCGTTACCAAACCGTACTGGATAAACAATCCCTGGAAAACTGGCTAAATAGACTCAGCAATGCTGAGCAATTTGCCTTTGATACCGAAACCACCAGCCTGGACTATATGAAAGCCAGGGCCGTTGGTGTGTCATTTGCCATCGAAGCAGGTGAGGCAGCTTACGTGCCATTCGCACACGACTACCTGGATGCGCCTGAGCAGTTGAGTGAGCGGGATGTACTGGGCGCGATAAAGCCGCTACTGGAAGATGAAAACAAAAAGAAAATTGGACAGAACCTGAAATATGACGCGCATGTGCTGGCCAATCATGGCATAGCGCTTAGGGGGATTGCACAGGATTCGATGCTGGAATCTTACGTACTGGACTCTACCAAACGTCATGGCATGGACGATCTGGCGCTGCGTTTATTAGGCCATACCACCATTCATTTTGAAGATATTGCCGGCAAAGGCGCTAAACAACTGACTTTCAATCTGATCGCTCTTGAGCAGGCCGGGCCTTATGCAGCAGAAGACGCTGATATCACGCTGCAAATCCATCACAAGTTAAGTGCCGAACTGGATAAAGAGCCAAAACTTAAAAGTGTCTACCAGGAAATCGAATTACCGTTACTTAATGTGCTGCTCAACATTGAACGCAAAGGCGTACTGGTTGATGTGCCGATGCTACAAAAACAGAGCAAACTGCTAGCTGAACGCATGAAAGAACTCGAACAGCAGGCTTATGATGAAGCCGGTGAAACGTTTAATCTTGCCTCGCCAAAACAATTAAGCGCCATTCTGTTTGAAAAACTCAAAATACCGTCAAAGAAAAAGACCAAAACAGGTCAATACTCAACCGCAGAAGACGTGTTGCAGGAACTGGCCATTGACCACGCCCTGCCAAAAATTCTACTGGAGCACCGCAGTGTCAGTAAGCTGAAATCGACCTACACGGACAAACTGCCGTTGCAGGTCAATGAAAATACCGGTCGTGTACATACCTCCTATAATCAGACAGTTGCCGCCACCGGTCGACTGTCTTCGACCGACCCGAATTTACAGAACATCCCGATACGCAGTGAGGAAGGCCGGCGCATTCGGCAGGCTTTTATTGCCCCCAAAGGTTACAAAATGCTGGCGGCGGATTATTCACAGGTTGAGCTGCGTATCATGGCGCATCTATCGGAAGATGAAAGCCTGCTCAAAGCCTTTGCTGATGGTATTGACGTACATCGCGCAACGGCCGCTGAAGTATTTGGTGTGGCGCTGGATGATGTGGAAGCTGATCAGCGCCGGGCGGCAAAAGCCATTAATTTTGGGCTGATTTATGGCATGTCTGCTTTTGGCCTGGCAAAGCAGCTGAATATCGGGCGTTACGAGGCGCAGGAATACATCGATGTGTATTTCGCGCGTTACCCTGGCGTGAAAATGTATATGGAAAAAACACGTGAACTGGCCCATGATCAGGGTTATGTCGAAACCGTGTTTGGTCGCCGCCTGTATCTGCCGGAAATCAATTCAAAGAATGGGCAACGGCGCCAGTATGCTGAGCGAACAGCCATTAATGCCCCGATGCAGGGAACCGCTGCCGATATTATTAAACGCGCGATGATTGCTGTTGACCGAGCCCTGTCCACCAGCCAGCTTGATGCAAAAGTAGTGATGCAGGTGCATGATGAATTAGTGGCTGAAGTGCTGGAAAAAGATGTTGAAGCGCTGGCAACCCTGTTAAGGATGGAAATGGAACAGGCAGCAACACTTAAGGTGCCGCTGGTGGTGGATATTGGTACAGGCAATAACTGGGATGAAGCGCATTAAATGAGAAAATAAATCTGGTTTTTCCAGATGCAGGCACCGAATGCAAGTAACTCCAGCAACACAGGGAAAATGTTGAAATTTAGACTATTATTTTGAAATTCATTTATTCACAACCGTTATTTTATGCTCACCCTGATGTCACATCAGGTCACAGAAGCGGCCACAAAAAAGGTCTCAGCAAGTTTCATATGCAGGCAACATCAGCAAAGCACAGTAAAAGTTGAAATTTCAACTTTTATGCTTTTTTTTCGTCAGATTTACCAAAACTATTTATCACGGACTATACTTTCGGCAATGTTCAGCAAGTTAGGTCTGTAGCCGCGATACTATTCGCACTAGATGCCTGCAGAACAGGTTGGGTCCGAATTATTTCTAACCTACAAAATCAAATGATCCTCAAATATATAGTGCTTAACTTGCTGGTATTGACACCTGTCTGGCAATTCTACACTTCTTAAGCACCACAAAAATCAAATAAGAAAACAATAGTTTTTAAAACTTAATGTTTGAGGCTAACCATCATGAAACAAGGGCCGCAACGCGCGTTAATTAGTTACTTTTTTATATTCGTACTAACTGCAATTACCGTCGGATGCTCAAGCGGGGGCTCAGGTGGAGACTCAGGAACATCTACAGGTGTAACACCGTCTTCGACACTATTATTGAACGTCCAACCTGGCCCGATTATTACATTAGGCGTGGGTGAGACTGCAATTCTGGATGGCAGTTACTCCAGCGCCTCGACAAATGAGGCACTGGCCTATGAATGGTCCTTTACCTCTATACCTCATGGCAGCAACGCTCAATTACAAAATTCAACAACCGTGAACCCCAGTTTTATTGCTGATGTGAAAGGGACATACAGAATACAGCTGGTGGTCAGCGCCAGCGGTGTTACTAGTCAGCGTACTGTTGCCATTGTCCAGGCTGGTGAGCCTACGGGGCCGGTTATACATCAAAATTTTTCATCTAATTGTACTAATTGTCACAGTGGTGATTACGTGGTGGTTGGTACTAAAATAGCTACCCACCTGGCTACCTCAAATCTATGTCAGTCCTGCCATTCAACTTTTGATTTTGCATCTCCCTCTTTTATTGATCATCAGGAAGTTTTTGGGAATTGCGATGAATGCCATGACGGAATAAAGGTCGTCGGTAAATCCATATTTCATCAGCCAACAGACGCCGCTTGCGATGACTGCCACAATACCACCAGCTTTCTGGAACTAAACGCTGACGGCAGCTTCGATCACACGAATCTTTCCAGATTATGTTCAGGATGCCATAACGGTACCGTGGCCACTGGCATGACGCCCACAATCGCTGACACTCCACCCGGCACCCACCCGGACACCGACCATGAATGCGGCTACTGTCATACCACTGTGACTTTTAAGGATGCCTACCCGGACCACACTGGCCCTTCTGTTGTGGGTCCGGGCATAACCTGTGATTCCTGTCATGCTGCTGATGGTACTGGTTCGGCATCGGGTCAAACTGTCGGCCATCCGGACACAACGTCAACAAACGTCGATTGCGACGTCTGCCATAGCATCGTGACTTTCAAACTACCCGGTGGTATTTTCAACCACAGCCTGGTTGATCCAACGGTACAACCGTGTGAATCATGCCACAATGATAGCACCAGTATTAACGCGCCCACCAAGTCATCTGCGGTTAACCACCCAACAACCAGCGCCGATTGTGGATCGTGTCATAACACCGAAAGTTTTATTCCTGCATTCATCATCGACCACAGCGACCCTGATGTACTGGCACAACGCTGCGATAACTGTCATGTTGCTAACGGCACTGGTTCGGCAAGCGGCAAACCTCTAACCATCCTTGGGATCTACGAGCACATGCCGACCGATGAGGATTGTGGTGAATGCCATACTCCAGGTACCTTTAGCACTGGCACCTTTGGCCATACTGGCCCTTCTTTTGTGGGTAGCTGCGATTCATGTCACAACAATGTGATCAGTGTGGGTAAACTTGAAAATCACATACCAACCAATCCGGACAACCAGGATTGTGCCGATTGCCACACCACCACAACCTTTGCCGGTGCAGCATTTAACCACGTGGGCATAAATACCAGTAATTGTGCATCATGCCATGACGGTAATATCAGCAAAGGAAAATCTCTGAACCATCTACCGACCAACCTGGATTGTTCGTCATGTCACGCCACCAACAATTTTGTCACTTTTGCGGGTATAACATTTAACCATCTGGGCATAGACCCTAATGACTGCGCATCCTGCCATAATACAGGTATCGCTACGCCCAAAGCGGTTAATCACATCCCAGCACAGACTGAGTGCAGCCAGTGTCACAATGACACAAGTATTGGCGGCTTTGCTTCATCAATCTTTATGAGTAATGTACACCCCGGTCTTACCCAGGGTTGTGAAGGCTGCCATAGCAGTCCATTCCTGCCGACGGCTAACGGTAATCCTAATGTTGTCAAGGCAGCAAGCCATCTGCCGACGAACCAGGATTGTGGCGATTGCCACACAAATACTTCTTTCACCCCTTCAATTTTTGCCCACACGGGCATCACCGCTAATTGCGCCTCCTGCCATGACGGCAGTGTGAACAATGTTGCGGTTGGAGCCAGAGGAGCAACAAATACGCCAACTCATCAAAACACAAATGAGGACTGTGGTGTATGTCATAACACCGTTAATTTCGCCGATGCATTTGTCGACCATACCAGCCCGGAAGTGTTGAGCCAAAGGTGTGATAACTGTCATAACGGTGTCAATGCAACCGGTAAAAATAATGGTCATGTTGTAACAAACGAGGATTGCGGCCTCTGTCACGTACCCGGCACCTTTGCTACCGCAGTGTTTGATCATACCGGCATCGTGAATAACTGTGAATCATGCCACAATGGTATTGCGGCAACCGGCAAAGATGCCAAGACCAACCCAACCCATGCTCCTACCAACGAGGATTGCTCTGTGTGCCATAACACCACTGCGTTTGCTGGCGCCAGGTTCGATCACCAGGGCATCGTGAATAGCTGTGCAACGTGCCATGATGGCATTATCGCCACAGGCAAAGCCCCTACACCTAACCACGTGCCAACCAACAAAGATTGCAGTAACTGCCATCAGACCACAGGCTTTTTACCGGCAACTTTTGATCATGCAGGTATCGTGAATAACTGCTCGTCGTGTCATGGCGCCGGTTTCGCAACAGGCAAAACAGACACTCATGTTGTAACCAACCAGGATTGTGGTATTTGTCACAACACCTCAAGCTTTATACCTGCGACGTTTGATCACACAGGCATCACTAACAATTGTGAGTCCTGTCATGGGGTGACAGCGACCGGTAAGGACAACGACCATGTTGCAACCGACCTGGATTGTCATTTCTGCCATACAACCGCAACCTTCGTTGGTGGCACCTGGACCCACGATGCCAATAGTGCCGGGAACTGCGATAGCTGTCACAGCAATACAGGCGGCGCGACCTCCAAGCCATCAGGTCACCTAAGCACCAATGTACAGTGTGACGAGTGTCATTCAACAGAACGCTGGGCACCTGACATCTTCAGCCATGACTCAAACGGTGACTACCCGGGTGATCATAGAAATGACCCGGGATGTAGCGCCTGCCACGGCAATAGCATAAACAGTAATTTTGCGTGGCCCTATTCCCAGTACGCACCCTACTGCGCTGCCTGTCATGCAAATGATTTCAGAAGTGAAAGCAGACACATTGGCGGAAGCAGCGGTACGGTAGAACAAAACAAGAATTGTGGCAATAGCGGATGTCACAGAATCACTAGCAGCGGATGGTAGTATTGTAAAATGAGCTGAATATCTGCTTAGCAACAAAAACAGGGGGCGAGGCAATATCATCTTTTTGATGTTATCGTCTCGCCCCCTGTTCTTCAATAAACCACCTGACAGTAAGCTAGCTAAATTTATGGAATCCCATTGAATAGCATTTCACCATATTTGTACCGTTTAGCTTTGCTTGTACTATTCCTGGTGAATAATAAAAAGCAGAAAAAGGGTTAACTGTATGGGCTGGGAAGGCTGGTTTTCAATTGGCGTTACCACTTTGTGTTTTACCACGTTGGCACTGACCCGATATTCACCGGATATCGTTATGGTCGGGGGACTTACCCTGCTGCTGTTAGCCGGTGTTCTTTCACCCGAGCAGGCACTGTCAGGGCTTGCAAACGAAGGTATGGTGACCGTTGGTGTGCTCTACGTTGTTGTCGCTGGCCTGCGCGAGACCGGCGGCATAGGCTGGATCGTACACTCGGTACTGGGCCGTCCTAAATCACTTTCACACGCACAAATTCGGCTGATGGCCCCGGTGGTCGCAATGAGTGCATTTCTTAATAATACGCCAGTAGTCGCGATGTTTATCCCGGCAATCAGTGACTGGGCCAAACGCAACAGCCTGTCTGTCTCGAAACTGATGATCCCGCTGAGTTACGCCAGTATTGTCGGTGGCACCTGTACGCTCATCGGCACCAGCACCAATCTGGTGGTTAACGGCCTGTTGATCAGGGAAACGGGCTCTGACGGACTGGACATGCTCGAGCTCGCCTGGGTCGGTGTTCCAGTGATACTGATTGTCTTTACTTTTATCTTACTTGGCAGTAAATGGCTTCTGCCTGATCGACTACCTGCTATCAGCCGGTATGACGATGCCCGCGAATACACCGTTGAGATGCTGGTAGAAAAAGGCAGCGTGCTCAGTGGCAAATCCATTGAAGAAGCCGGGCTTCGCCAGTTACCGGGAATGTTCCTGATCGAAATCGACCGCCAGGGACAGATAATGCCGGCGGTATCTTCTTACGAGATATTGCGAGATGGTGACAGGCTGGTTTTTGCGGGCGTCATAGAATCTGTGGTCGATCTACAGAAAACACAGGGCCTAACACCGGCATCGAACCAGATATACAAGCTGAGCCCTTCACGCCAGGACCGGGTGCTGGTTGAAGCGGTGGTTTCTAATAGTTGCCCACTGGCTGGCAAAAGTGTCCGTAAAGGGCAGTTTCGTAATTTCTATAATGCAGTCATCATCGCCATGGCCCGCAACGGCAAACGTGTTCAGCAGAAAATCGGAGATATTGTTCTGCGCCCCGGTGATACCTTGCTGCTGGAAGCCCATCATTCATTCGCTGAGCAGCAGCGTAACTCTCGCGACTTTTTTCTTGTCAGCGAAATTGATGATGCCAAACCGCCACAGTATCAAAAAGCCATGCTGGCAATGATGATTCTGGCGCTGATGGTGATAGCAGTGGCGACCGGCTGGTTGACAATGTTGAAGGCATCACTGCTGGCAGCAGGAATGATGATTCTGATGCGCTGTACTACGGGCCGTGAAGCCAGACGCAGTGTTGACTGGCAGATTCTGATCGTCATTGCTGCTTCATTCGGGCTTGGCAGTGCGCTTCATAACACGGGCGCTGCAGAAAACATCGCTGTTTCCCTAATCGAACTTGCCGGTGGTAGCAAAGGTATTTCTCTGGCATTGATGTTTGCAGTTACCGCATTACTGTCGGCGGTAGCAACCAATAATGCTGCAGCAGTTATTATGTTCCCGATTGCAATTACAACAGCCGACAGCCTGGGAGTGAGTTTGATGCCATTTGTGATTACGCTGATGATTGCCGCTTCCACCAGTTTCGCAACCCCAATCGGTTATCAAACAAACCTGATGGTTTACGGTGTTGGAGGGTATCGTTTTTCTGACTACCTGCGTATCGGAGTCCCTTTGACTATATTAGTGGGACTGACAACAATATTGGTTGTACCTCAGGTCTGGCGATTCTGATAATATCTGAACAAGCCTGGTGCGTCAGAATAAGCCTGTCACTATTATTATTTCCGCATGCCTTGTAAGTTTAACCGACAATTAACAGCTTGCATGAACTTACTACTCCTGAGACCAGGATAACGATATAACTAATTGTTTTAAAAGCCAATTATTTATATTAACGCTAATTTTTCTACCGCCTGTCGGTTTTAATCCTGCTTTTCCTACCGTTTGTCCGTTGTCTTTTGACATATCATCTGCATAGTCTTTAATCAATATAAAGAACTTCATGTATCTATTTATGATGGTGAGCAGGAAGTACTTTTTTGTGAATACGCTGTAGCCCGGCGTGGGCTCGCTTAATCCCTTTCGCGAGCCATTGGAATCGGCAACCCCCCAATCCGATTCCCTCTTTTTGCCCGGTCGTTTGGCCGGGCTTTTTTTTGCTTACAGAAAAAAAACAACAGCGCTTTACCACAGAGGCGTATAGAAAAGCTTTTTATTTACAATTACGTCCACCGTATACAAACAATTAAACCTCTGCCTGCATGTGGTTAACGAATTTCGTGTAACCAATTTAATTTGTTAGTTCAAGCCATTCATCCAGTTTGGCCACCAGCTCCTCCAGGCCGCTTTTCTTAAGTGCAGAAAAAACCTGTACGCTGGCATTGATATTGGCTTCTTTTAACTTTTTTTGTGTCTGTAGTTTGCTGTTTTGCTGTGCGCCGCGCTTAATTTTATCTGCTTTGGTCAATAACACGTGTACGGGTAAATTATAATGATGACACCATTGCAACATCTGCCAGTCATAATCGTTTAATGGATGACGAATGTCCATGATTACCACCAGCCCTTTCAGTGCCTGCTGATCACTTAGATATTGTGTCATCAGCCTTTCCCATTCATTTTTAATGGCTACCGGAACCTTGGCAAAGCCATAACCGGGCAAATCCACCAGGCGGTGTTTCTCATCTAACTCAAAAAAGTTCACCAGTCGGGTGCGACCAGGGGTTTTACTGGTCCGAGCCAGGCCCTTGTTGTCGCATAAGGTATTTATTGCGCTTGACTTGCCCGCATTTGAGCGACCGGCAAAGGCGACCTCAATACCGTGCTGCGGAAACTGCCTGGCCTTGCCTGCGCTTATTAGAAAATGCGCCTGGCGGTAAAAACGGTTGTCCACAGCTTTTTTTATTGGGGCCTGTTTTGTTGCTGGCTTGTTCATTGGCGGGCATTATGCGCTTTCATGTCCGATTAGTGAATACTAGTGGTTATATTGACGGATCAACTGAATCCGTCAATATAACCTTAATGGAGTACTGATTTAGTCGCGTATTATAATATATTGATATTGAAGGAGCGGCCCCGGTGGTGTAAAATCTTGTCACTTTTTTTGCCCATTTTGGGTTTATCTGTTTGGAGTTCAAACAATGAAAAATTTATTATTAGCCAGCCTGATGTTTGTTTTCGCCATTTCTGGCACTGCCTTAGCCGGTAACGCAGAGGCAGGTAAAACTAAATCAGCAGCTTGCGGTGGATGCCATGGCATGGATGGTAACAGTCCAGCACCGGCATTCCCAAAACTTGCCGGTCAGAATGAGGCCTACATCGTAAAACAGATTAAAGACTTCAAAGCTAACAGTGCGCGAAAAAATGACATTATGCTTGGTATGGCTGCAGCTTTATCTGATGAAGATGCAAAAGATATAGGCGCATATTACCAGTCGCAAAGCGTGAACCAGGTTGCCACCTTTGATGAAAGCAAAATTGCAGCGGGCCGTGAACTTTATAAAGGCGGTAACTTGCAGACTGGTGTACCTGCCTGTCAGGCATGCCACGGTCCTGCAGGTGGTGGTACAGCAGGTATTGGCTATCCGCAGCTAGGTGGTCAATACACCGTGTACACACTGGCACAATTAAAAGCGTTTAAAGACGGTACTCGTACTAACGATGACAAAAAGCTGATGCGTTCAATTGTTGAAAAACTGTCTGATGAAGATATGGTTGCGGTCGCAAATTATATTGCCAGCCTCAAATAAGTCCAGCATAAGACTGTCTTTAAAAAGTCTCAGACAAACTAAAGAAGGATGGCCGATGCCATCCTTCTTTAATATATAAAGCTTTATTTACTAACCGTTTCAGACTATAAATAAGCAATTATCCCATATTTGATACTCCTATGTTTGAAGTCCAGTCATTAGAATGCGTACGTGATGATCGCCTGCTGTTCAGCGATTTAAGCTTTTCCGTGTCCGAGGCAGAGGTTTTGCAAATTGAAGGCCATAATGGCAGCGGCAAAACCAGCCTGTTGCGAATTCTCTGTGGCTTACGCCTGCCTGAATCGGGCCAGGTCATGTGGCAGGGCAAGTCGATTAGTTCTAACCGGGAAGATTACTATGAAAAAATGGTTTATATCGGTCATCTGCCTTGCATTAAGGCTGATTTAACCGTTCTGGAAAATGTCCGAGCGCTGCTTGATACGCGTTCACTTACCCTGGCTAATCCGGTGATAGAAACTGCATTAGAAAAAGTTGGCCTGGCAAGTTACGAGGATGTGCCGGGAAAGGCCTTATCTTCGGGGCAGCGTCGCAGGATTTTACTGGCTTTTGTCGAACTGGCACATGCAAAGCTGTGGATACTGGATGAGCCGTTAACTGCGCTGGATGTACAGGGTGTCGATTTAATGGAATCGATGATACTGGGGCATAGGCAGGCTGGCGGCAGCGTTATTTTTACCACGCATCATGGTATGCAACTGGACTGTGATATGCGCTCGGTCCAGCTAGGCCGCACTATTCACCAGAGTCCAAAGGACTAGCACTGATGCTAAAAGCCTATTATCACTTATTAATTCGCGATTTACGGCTGGCATTACGTAACCGTCATGAATTAGCTAACCCTTTGATATTTTTTGTTTTAGTGGTGACTTTATTTCCACTGGCGGTAACCCCGACCACTGATGCTTTGCAAACTATGGCACCAGGTGTGATCTGGGTATCGGCCTTACTGGCCGTCTTATTATCACTGGACCGTTTGTTCAAGCAGGATTATGATGATGGTTCGTTAGACCAGCTAATGTTAAGCCCGAATCCACTAGTGATACTGGTATTGGCCAAAGTGACCGCACACTGGTTGTTGACCGGTTTACCTTTGGTGATTATTGCGCCACTACTGGGGATATTTATGTCCCTGCCCACGGATGCCGTCAACGTACTGATTTATAGCCTGCTTCTTGGTACGCCGGTATTAAGCCTGATTGGAGCCATTGGAGTATCTTTAACAGTAGCAGTGAACCGTGGCGGCGTTTTGTTGTCATTAATTATTCTACCGTTGTACATTCCAATACTTATTTTTGGTGCAAATGCGGTTGATGTGGCAATGGATGGCCTGCCTGTTACAGGCCAGTTGTTGTTTTTGGGGGCTGTGTTAGCATTGTCCCTCTCACTGGCGCCATTAGCGACCTCGGTCGCTTTACGCATTACGGCTTCTCGATAAGAGCGCCACAATAAGCACTGCAATATAGATGGCTGCACAATAGGCAGCACAATAGATTGAGTTAAAAGAATTTTATTATGTGGAACTGGATACAACGATTTTCTTCACCTAAACATTTTTACAGAATGTCAGCACCATTAATTAACTGGTTCGCCATTGGCGCCTTGTTAATTGGGGTGTATGGGTTATATTTAGGCCTGTTCGTGGCACCGACAGATTATCAGCAGGGTGAAAGTTATCGAATAATTTTTATTCACGTGCCTGCTGCCTGGATGTCGATGTTTGTTTACATGGTAATGGCGGTGACCTCCGGTATTGGCATTATCTGGCAAATTCGACTGGCTGATATGGTTGCCGCCGCCAGCGCCCCTATTGGCGCGTCATTTGCTTTTCTCGCATTAGTAACAGGCTCATTATGGGGCAAACCCATGTGGGGCGCATACTGGGTATGGGATGCGCGTTTAACCTCAGAGCTTATTTTGCTGTTCTTATACCTGGGTTATATGGCGCTGCAATCAGCAATTGAAGACCAGCGCAGTGCAGACAAAGCCAGTGGTTTGCTGGCCATCGTAGGCGTGGTTAATATCCCGATTATTCATTATTCTGTTGAATGGTGGAATACCCTGCATCAGGGCGCTACGGTAACAAAATTTGACAAACCATCCATGCATATTGATATGCTAATTCCACTGTTGTTGATGGCGCTGGCATTTAAGTTATTTTATGCGGCTGTGGTACTGGTCAGGACACGAAATGAAGCTTTATATCGTGATCGAAACCGCCGCTGGGTAAGAGAATTGATAGAGAAGCTTTAATAAGGCAGGTATAACCATGAACTGGTCAGAATTTTTTAATATGGGTGGTTACGCGTTTTTTGTGTGGACATCCTACGGACTAACGTTTGCTGTTGTTGTTGCAAATATTATTTCTCCTATTTTGCAACGTAAAAAAATTATTGCGCGTATTAAGCGCAACATACAGCGTGAAAATATAGATTTAGCAAGAAAAAAGGGCTAAAAACTACAGAACTTAAGTAATGAGTATATAAACAGGTATGAATAAAAGAAGTCGTCGAAAATTATTGATTTTTGCTGTTGTATTCGGTGTAGCTGTGGCAACGGTGTTAGGTTTAACTGCATTTGAAGAAAACCTGTTGTATTTTTATACCCCGACACAGGTAAAAGCGGGCGAAGCACCTAAAACACATTCATTTCGTGTTGGCGGGCTGGTGGTTGATGGCAGCGTATCACGTGAAGTTGACAGCCTGACAGTACAGTTTGATTTAACGGACAACGCCGAAACCATGACGGTAGAATACACCGGTATTTTGCCGGACCTATTTCGTGAAGGTCAGGGCATAGTTGCCATGGGCAGCCTGCAGGCAAATGGCAGCTTTATCGCTGACGAAGTACTGGCCAAACACGATGAAAATTATATGCCGCCAGAAGTTGCGGACGCACTGGAAGCGGCAGAGCAGGCAGCCAAACAGAAAGCTGCTACAAAATCGGCCGCTGAAAAATCGAGTGGAAAAATCTAAAGGATAATTTATTGACCCGAAGTTGATATAACAACTTACTAGAGAACGATTATGATTCCTGAACTTGGACATTTTGCATTAATAATTGCTTTTGCCATTGCTATCGTACAAAGCGTCGTACCTTTAATTGGCGCAGCAAAAAATGATGCCACATTAATTTCCCTGGCGCGGCCCGCCGCCCTGGCTCAGCTTTTATTTGTTGGTCTGGCATATGCAGCTCTGACCCATGCTTTCATTGTGTACGATTTTTCTGTTTTATATGTATCACAGCACTCAAACCTTGTGCAGCCATTAATGTATCGTATTTCCGGCGTTTGGGGTTCACACGAAGGTTCTTTATTATTATGGTCGCTGATACTTTCTATATGGACTATTGCCGTCGCAGTTTACAGTCGCAACCTGCCAGAGATTTTAATGGCGCGCGTACTGGCGGTAATGGGCATGATTAGCACTGGTTTCCTGGCTTTTATGCTGTTTACCTCAAACCCTTTTGAACGCATTTTCCCGACACCGCTTGATGGCAGCGAATTAAATCCTTTATTGCAGGATCCGGGGCTGATAATACATCCACCTCTTTTGTACATGGGATATGTTGGGTTTTCAGTGGCTTTTGCTTTTGCTGTGGCCGCTCTACTTGGTGGCAAGCTGGATGCAACCTGGGCGCGCTGGTCAAGGCCATGGACCACGATTGCCTGGAGTTTTTTAACCATGGGCATCGCCTTAGGCAGCTGGTGGGCTTATAACGAACTGGGCTGGGGTGGCTGGTGGTTCTGGGACCCGGTTGAGAATGCTTCATTTATGCCATGGCTGGTTGGTACAGCATTAATCCATTCGCTGGCAAGTACTGAAAAACGCGGCGTGTTTAAAAGCTGGACCGTGTTACTGGCCATACTGGCTTTTTCACTTAGCCTGCTTGGCACTTTTATTGTTCGTTCTGGCGTACTGGTTTCCGTACACGCTTTTGCAACCGACCCCGCTCGTGGCGTGTTTATTCTTGCCTTCCTGGTCGTTGTTGTCGGTGGTTCACTTGCTTTGTATGCCTGGCGCTCTGCCACCGTAGTCAGTTACGGTCGTTTTCAGTGGTTCTCTCGTGAATCGGCATTGTTGTTAAATAACATTATTTTTCTTACCGCTGCAGCAGCGGTATTTGTTGGCACCATGTACCCCTTGGTCGTTGACGCTTTTGGCATAGGAAAGATTTCTGTTGGCCGACCCTATTTTGATACCATGTTTGCACTGATAGCTATTCCGCTTTCGCTTCTGCTGGGTATTGGACCGATGGTGCGCTGGAAAGGTGATAGCTGGTCACGAATTGCTAAAGTAGCGACACCCTTATTTGTTGTTTCTCTACTGCTTGGTTTGTTGCTGCCTTTCTTGATTGAGGACCAATTAAACCTGACTACGGGACTAGGTCTTGCCGCTGCATTGTGGATTGCTTTAACCACGCTCAGGGACCTGTTTTCACGTCTGTACAAAAACCTGCGCTTATCACTTTCTTATGCCGGCATGATAATGGCGCATTTTGGTGTCGCTGTTTTTATTGCGGGCGTAACGGTGACCATGAGCTACAGTGTAGAAAAAGATTTACGTGTAGTGCCGGGAAGCAGTTATAACATAGCAGGTTATGATTTCCGTTTTCAGGGTACAAGAAAAGTAAAAGGTGATAACTATATAGCCGATGAGGCCGTCATCGAAGTCTGGTCGGGTAATGAAAAATCAGGTGAACTGTTCCCGCAAAAAAGAACTTATAGCGGTAAAAGCAGCCCGATGACAGACGCATCAATTGATAAAACTTTTTTCCGTGATTTATATGGCGCCATGGGTGAAGAGCTGGAGAATGGCGCCTGGAGTATGCGGGTTTATTACAAACCGATGATTCGCTGGATCTGGCTGGGCTGTATCCTGATGACTTTTGGTGGCGTACTGGCAGTAAGTGACCGTCGATATCGTCAATCAGTCAAACAGAAGCTAAACGAGAAGCTGTCTGTTTCGACTGCATGATTATTTATTGAATTTTTTAGCCTTTAGAAACTATCTGTATGGAAAATAACCAACCTTCTACTTTACGTCGATTTATGCCGCTTATTTTGTTTGTGGCGCTGGTTGCGCTTCTGGCCTTCGGTTTGACGCTTAATCCACGACTGGTTCCTTCGCCATTTATCGATAAACCTGCGCCAGAGTTTGAACTTCCATTATTGTTTAAAGAAGGAAGCTTTTCGAAAAAAGACTTAATGGGTCATGTGACCCTGGTTAATGTCTGGGCAAGCTGGTGCTTTGCCTGTCGCGGGTCACATGACCCATTAAGTCTTTGGAGAGCTTCCCTGTTTAAACAATAATGGAAGTTCAAACTCTGGCGCAGGTTTATCGATAAATGGCGAAGGCGCCCGTCGTCGATTAAGCGTCAAACCAAAGGCCAGAAGCGCAACCAGCGCCACAAACAAAATAAGCGGCATAAATCGACGTAAAGGTGCGGTTATTTTCCATACAGATAGTTTCTAAAGGCTAAAAAATTCAATAAATAATCAGGCAGCCAAAACGACGAACTTCTCGTTTAGCTTCTGTTTGACTGATTGACGATATCGACGGTCACTTACTGCCAGTACGCCACCAAAAGTAGATCCAGCGAATCATCGGTTTGTAATAAACCCGCATACTCCAGGCGCCATTCTCCAGCTCTTCACCGTCGGCGCATATAAATCACGGAAAAAAGTTTTATCAATTGATGCGTCTGTCATCGGGCTGCTTTTACCGCTATAGTTTCTTTTTTCGGGAACAGTTCACCTGATTTTTCATTACCCAACCAGACTTCCGATAACAGGCCTCATCGGCTATATAGTTATCACCTTTTACTTTTCTTGTACCCTGAAAACGGAAATCCATAACCCTGCTATGTTATAACTGCTTCCCGGCACTACACGTAAATCTTTTTCTACACTGTAGCTCATGGTCACCGTTATGGCCCGGATATAAAAACAGCTACGCCAATGCACCGTATCATGCCGGCATGAAAAGTGATAAGCGCAGGTTTGTACAGACGTGAAAACAGGTCCCTGAGCGTGGTTAAAGCAATCCACAATGCAGCGGCGAGACCTAGTCCCGTAGTCAGGTTTAATTGGTCCTCAATCAAGAAAGGCAGCAGCAAACCAAGCAGTAGAAACAACAAATAAGGGTGTCAGAGCTCTTTTTTAGCAATTCGTGACCAGCTATCACCTTTCCAGCGCACCATCGGTCCAATATGCCCACAGAAGTGAAAGCGGAATAGCTATCAGCGCAAACATGGTGTCAAAAATAAGGCCGGCCAACAGGAGAATCTTTCCTATGCCAAAAGCGTCAACAACAAGAGGGTACATGGTGCCAACAAATACCGCTGCTGCAGCGGTAAGAAAATAATGTTATTTAACAACGATGCCAAATTCGTGAGAACCACTGAAAACGGCCGTAACTGACTACGGTGGCAGAGCGCAAGATTTCAAAGCAAGTGAACCACCGACAACAACGACCAGGAAGGCAAGAATAAACACACCGCGCGGGGTCGGTTGCAAAAGCGTGTACGGAAATTGCGAACGAACAATAAAAGTGCCAAGCAGGCTAAGTGAAAAAGCCAGTGTCATAGGCCACGAGACACGGTCCAGCTTTTAAACACGCCGCGTTTTTCGTCATTGCCAGCGAATGGATTAATGCTGTACCAACAGGCCCTGGCATAAATGAAGCATTCTCAACCGGGTCCCAGGAACCACCGCCGCCCCAGCCCAGTTCGTTATAGCCCACCAGCTGCCTAAGGCGAT